>OMIJ01000281.1 GCA_900299065.1 Hyphomicrobiales bacterium | reverse complement strand
GATGTGTATAAGAGACAGCCATTCTTTCGGGCTCGGCATGCTGCGTCTATGGTCTGACCTTCACTTCGCATTTTTATGGCGCCAAGCGCAGCGTTGGCTATGTGCCTTTTAATTCGGAAACGTTGGTGACCGGAAAACTTTTCGAGGACATTCGCGACTCTGTCTTCGCAATGGCCGTTCCGGATAAATATGACTCCATCGTTGTGATCAATTTATGTGTGCCAACTGCCTCTGGTGTGCCGCTACGTTTGTTGCCTAAGGAAATAAATGGCGTTCGTATCATTGGCATTGATGTGCCTGGCTTTGGCGTACCAACGCATGCTGAGGCCAAAGATGTTCTGGCCGGTGCCATGCTTCATTATGCTCGCAAAGAAGCAGAGCAGGGTCCTGTGCAATCGCAAAGCACACCGCGCTCGGGCAAACCAACCATCTCTTTGCTGGGTGAAATGTTTCCGGTCGATCCCATGCAGATTGGTGCTATGCTGGACCTAATGGGCCTGGCGGCAGGCCCTGTGGTTCCCACACGTGAATGGCGTGAACTTTATGGCGCATTGGATTGCGCTGCTGTCGCCGCTATTCATCCCTTCTACACGGCCAGCATTCGTGAGTTTGAAGCGGCTGGACGCAAGGTCATCGGCTCAGCACCTGTTGGGCGCGAGGGCACGGCAGATTGGCTAGAGGCGATCGGCAAGGCCTGCAATATTGCCCGCCCTCTCATTGATGGCGCGAAAAACAAACTTTTGCCGGTGATTGACCAGGCCCTGACGGCTTCTCCGATCAAGGGGCGGATTACATTATCTGGCTATGAAGGCTCAGAGCTGCTTGTTGGTCGCTTGCTCGTCGAGAGTGGTGCGGATCTTCGCTATGTTGGAACAGCCTGTCCGCAAACGCCCTTTTCCGATCCTGATCGTGAATGGCTTGAAGCGCATGGTGTACATGTTCAATATCGCGCTTCGCTTGAGCAGGATTTGGCAGCCATGGAGGAATTCCCGCCAGATCTTGCGATTGGCACAACACCTGTTGTGCAGAAAGCCAAACAGAAAGCAATTCCTTCGCTCTATTTCACCAATTTGATTTCGGCCCGCCCGCTCATGGGGGCAGCGGGAGCCGGTTCGCTTGCCGGTGTTGTGAATGCAGCGATTGGCAATCAATCGCGCTTTAATGCGATGAAAGACTTCTTTGGTGATGTTGGGGCCGGAGCCAATGCTGGCGTATGGGAAAATGTCCCCAAGGATCGTCCCGAATTTAAAAAGAAGCAGCGGGCAAAATTGTCTCGCAAGCCTGTCGAGGAGATGGGCTCATGCTAGTTCTCGATCATGACAGGGCTGGAGGTTATTGGGGCGCGGTTTATGTCTTTACCGCGATCAAGGGTTTGCAGGTTGTTATCGATGGGCCTGTGGGCTGCGAAAATCTGCCTGTAACATCTGTGCTGCATTACACCGATGGCTTGCCTCCGCATGAATTACCGATTGTGGTGACGGGTCTGGCTGAGGAAGAGCTGGGACGTCATGGTACGGAAGGCGCGATGAAGCGCGCACATAAGACATTAGATCCCGATTTACCCAGCGTTGTTGTTACCGGATCCATCGCAGAAATGATTGGTGGCGGCGTCACGCCGGAGGGCACCGGAATTCAGCGTTTTCTGCCACGCACCATTGATGAAGATCAATGGCAATGTGCCAATCGCGCCATGAGCTGGCTGTGGACGGAATATGGACCCAAAAAAGGCGCAGCTCTCAAACGCAAGGAACGCGCAATCGGAACCAAGCCGCGGGTCAATATTATCGGGCCTTGTTATGGCGTGTTTAACATGCCCTCAGACCTGGCCGAGATTCGTCGATTGGTCGAGGGGATCGGTGCCGAGATCAATATGGTTTTTCCCTTGGGAAGTCATTTGGCCGATGTGCCCCGATTGGCAGATTCAGATGTGAACATCTGTCTCTATCGCGAATTTGGCCGACAATTATGTGAGCAATTGGATCGCCCCTATCTGCAAGCGCCGATTGGATTGCACAGCACTACGAAATTCTTGCGCACATTGGGCGAGCTGCTGGAGCTAGATCCCGAACCCTTCATCGAGCGCGAAAAGCACACAACGATCAAGCCGCTTTGGGATTTGTGGCGATCAGTCACGCAGGATTTTTTCAGCACAGCCAGTTTTGCAGTTGTTGCCAATGAAACTTACACCCGCGGCTTGAAAAACTTCCTTGAGGATGAGATGGGCCTACCCTGTCAGTTTGCAATTGCCAGGCGCGCGGGTGAAAAAACCGATAATGAAAAAGTCCGCTCTTTGGTAAAAACCAAAGGCCCTTTGATTTTGTTCGGCAGTTACAACGAGCGCATGTATGCGGCTGAATGCGGCGGGCGCTCAATGTATATTCCCGCCTCTTTTCCCGGCGCAATTATTCGTCGTCATACCGGCACGCCCTTCATGGGCTATGCGGGAGCGACCTATGTCGTGCAGGAAGTCTGCAATTCTCTCTTTGATGCGCTGTTCAATATTCTGCCTCTGGGTACAGAATTAGACAAGACGGTGGCAACGCCCTCTCGCCTGCATCAGGAATTAGTTTGGGAAGCCGAGGCCAAAGCCATGCTCGATGAGATTGTGAAATCAACTCCCATTTTGGTTCGTATTTCTGCTGCCAAACGTTTGCGTGATGCTGCGGAACGCGAAGCCCGGCGTGCCGGGGAGCAACATGTCAGCAAAGCTAATCTATCTCGCGCCCATGAAGTGATAATGGAAGGACATTCAGCATGACCCTCTCAGTCGATCTGCAAAGAGCCTCTCCACGTCCTCTTGCTGCGGCATCGTCGCAGAGCCGTAGAGGTCTGTCTGCCGATAACAGAAGCCTGCGTAATCTCGATTGGCTTCTCTATCAGTTCGTTTTTCTCTTGGCCTTTCCGGCATTTTGTTTGGCCGAATGGCTCAGCCGTTATCAAATGCCTGAGGCTCAGCGGACTTATAAAGCATTATTTGCCGAGGCGCGGATGAATGAACATATCGCACTCTCCTATGCATTCGGAATGCGCAGGATTTTGAATCAATGTGGTCGAGTAGACCCAACGAAACGCCCATCGTGACTTGCCATCACGATATTGTCGCTGCGTATGGCGTGCGCGGCACTTTAAACGGAGGTCAACTCAATGACCAATGACAATGATAGATCGTCTCTATCTGGCTTAACAGAGACGGAAGCAAAGGAATTCCACGCTTTATTCGTGACCAACTTTATCGGTTTCACGGTTATTGCAATCATCGCCCATTTCCTTGTCTGGAATTGGCGGCCCTGGATTCCCGGCCCAAAGGGCTATGCACTGCTTGAGGGTGTAAGCACCGCAGTTGCGGGCTTGACAACCCTCTTCAGCTAAGGAGACGGCTTAATGTACAAGATCTGGTTACTTTTTGATCCCCGGCGTGCGCTTGTTGCGCTTGCCTCATTCCTCTTCGTTCTAGCTCTTTTGATTCATTTTGTGTTGCTCAGCACAGATCGCTTCAACTGGCTTGAGGGCGCCAAGGTAAAGACTGGTGAAATTCATCAAAGTCTTCCTGGTAGCCTGCCTCATTCCTTTGCCTGATGAGCATCAGTAAAGGAATTTTGACTGCGGGCTAATTTTCTCCCTAGCCCGCAGTCTCCAATATTTTAAAAATCGCCAGGAGTATCAGCTATGGCCATGCTGAGTTTTGAAAGAAAATACAGAGTTCGAGGAGGCACGCTGATTGGCGGTGATCTTTTTGATTTCTGGATTGGCCCCTTTTATGTTGGATTCTTCGGCGTTACGACGGCGATTTTCACAGCTTTGGGAACAGCGCTGATTATTTATGGTGCGGCCATTGGCCCGACCTGGAATATCTGGCAGATCAATATTGCTCCGCCGGATATTAAATATGGCCTTGGTTTTGCGCCACTCAAAGAAGGCGGACTCTGGCAAATCATCACATTCTGCGCGACAGGCGCATTCATTTCCTGGGCGTTGCGTGAAGTTGAAATCTGCCGCAAACTTGGCATGGGCTATCATGTGCCCTTTGCGTTCAGTTTCGCAATTCTCGCATATGTCACTTTGGTTATTTTTCGTCCCCTGATGATGGGCGCTTGGGGACATGGATTTCCCTATGGAATTTTAAGCCATCTCGATTGGGTTTCGAATACCGGTTATCAATATCTGCACTTTCACTACAATCCCGCTCATATGCTGGCGATTACGTTTTTCTTCACCACGACTTTTGCTTTGTCCCTGCATGGCGCGCTTGTCTTATCCGCGACCAATCCTCCCAAGGGTCAGGAAGTGAAAACTCCCGAACATGAAGATACATTTTTCCGCGATGCGATTGGCTATTCGATTGGAACTTTGGGCATTCATCGCCTCGGACTTTTTTTGGCGCTCTCTGCAGTTTTCTGGAGTGCCGTATGCATTATCATCAGCGGCCCAATGTGGACACGCGGTTGGCCAGAATGGTGGAACTGGTGGCTTAACCTTCCTGTCTGGCGCTAGATAATTCAGGAGTGACTGTGGCCTATTATCAAAACATCTTCACACAGGTCCAAGTTCGTGCCGGCGCACCCGATATGGGAGTCGACCATGACAAGATTGAACGCACGGGCACAGGCTTTTTCGTTCATCTTCTGGGCCGTTTTGGCAATGCGCAAATTGGACCGATCTATCTCGGCAATTTAGGCATCGCCTCTCTGCTTTGCGGGTTCATCGCTTTTGAAATCATCGGTCTGAATATGTGGGCTTCGGTGAATTGGGATCCGCGGGAATTTATTCGTCAATTATTCTGGTTGGCGCTAGAACCGCCTCCACCAAAATATGGGCTTCATCTCATGCCGCCTTTGCGTGAAGGGGGCTGGTGGCTCATTGCAGGATTCTTTCTGACAGTCTCTCTCTTATTGTGGTGGCTACGCATGTATCGTCGCGCCAGAGCTTTGGGACTGGGCACGCATACGCCCTGGGCTTTTGCTGCAGCAATCTGGCTTTATCTCGTGCTTGGCTTCATTCGGCCAATCTTGATGGGTCATTGGAGCGAAGCTGTTCCTTTTGGTATTTTCCCGCATCTGGATTGGACCGCCGCATTCTCAATCCGTTACGGCAATCTCTTCTATAATCCCTTCCATATGCTCTCTATCGTATTTCTCTATGGCTCGACCTTGCTGTTTGCGATGCATGCCGCAACGATTCTTGCTGTGAGTCGATTTGGCGGGGAGCGCGAAATCGAACAGATTGTTGATCGCGGAACAGCCTCGGAGCGCGCAGCGCTCTTCTGGCGCTGGACCATGGGCTTTAATGCCACTATGGAGTCCATTCATCGCTGGGCTTGGTGGTTTGCTGTTCTGTGTCCTTTGAGTGGCGGCATCGGTATTTTATTGACCGGTACAGTTGTCGATAATTGGTATCTATGGGGCGTCCAGCATGGCATTGCGCCAGCTTATCCGCACATATTTCCACCTGTTGTTGATCCAGCAGCAATGGGAGGTGTGCAATGAGGCCAGATTTAACGCTCCCCAAATATCTAGCGATTGGCTATCTTCTCGTTCTTGTGGGCGTGCTTAGCACGGTCTCCGTATTCATCGGGCTTAAATGGTTGCCCGAGCGGGTGAATGTCACACAAAACGGCTTTCGTGGTACAGCGATGAATCAAATTGTGCATCCTGCTGCCCAACGCCTGTTACAAGCGAACAATCTTATCCCGGAGAGCAGCGATCCAGCCTCTCCTGACGGCGATAAGGCTGTCGATGTCTATGAAAATATCCAGGTCTTGAAAGATCTGAGCGCCGAACAATTTCTGCGTGTCATGACATCGATTACAGAATGGGTCGCGCCAGAGGAAGGGTGCGGCTATTGCCACAATCTTGAGAATTTGGCTGACGATAGTCTGTATACGAAAAAAGTTGCCCGGCGCATGTTGGAAATGACGCGGCATATTAATCTGGACTGGAAAGCGCATGTCGCCAATACGGGGGTGACTTGCTACACTTGTCACAAAGGCAATCCTGTTCCTGCCAATATCTGGTTCACAAGTCCCGATCCGCAAGAAAAACCCGGCCTGATGGCAACCAATGACGGTTTGGGTCATCCAAACGCAATTAACGCCTCAACATCTTTGCAGGCTGATCCTTTAACACCCTTGCTGCTGGGCAAGGAGCCTATCCGTATTGCCGGTAAAACAGCCCTTCCGGCAGCGCCCTATGGAGCACCCATCCAAACGACCGAGCAGACCTATTCACTGATGATGCATATGTCATCAGCCCTTGGGGTGAATTGTACTTTCTGTCACAATTCGCGATCTTTCTCTGACTGGTCGCAAAGCACACCTCAGCGCGTCACAGCCTGGCACGGCATACAAATGGCGCGAGATTTGAACGCCCTCTATCTTGATCCGCTCAAAACTACTTATCCAGCCAATCGCCTTGGTCCCATTGGTGATGCGCCTAAGCTTAATTGTGCAACGTGCCATCAAGGGGCTAACAAACCTCTTCTGGGTGTCAGCATGGCGAAAGATTATCCCGAGCTGGGCGGCACGCCGGCTCCTTGAAGGACGAAATAAAGATTGAAAAACTCGGGAGCGCCCAAAGCTTCTTCCGAGCTCTCGTGGAGATAGATCTGAAGACGGACTAATCTGAAAATAAACCAAGAGACTCTGTCAAAGAGATGAATTTTAATTCGTCTCTGCCTGCTTTTTGAGAAGTTTCTTGGCAAGAGTGACCGCTGCTAAAGCGTCATCGGCCAAACTGTCAGCGCCCACTTGTACCGCCCGTTCTGGATGCCCTGTAAAGACGGGACCGCCAACCATAATAGCAAGTTTCGGATTCATGGAATTGCGACGCATTTCCTCAATGCTACGCGCGACATCAGCCAGTCCTTTTTCAGAACTCAAGCTTATGCCAACCACGCCATACCAATGCTCTTTCACTGCCATGGCAATTTGCTGAATGCCGGGTCCTTGCTGAATCATGACATCCCAGCCAGCATTGCGCATCAAATGGCCCAACATTTCGACGCCAAACACATGCTGCTCGCCAGGTGCAGTTGCCAGCAAAATACAATGCCGCATATCAATAACGGGCCGCTCACAGGGCGGGCAGCATAGGGCGAGCAATTGTTGCATACGCCCAACACCAAGAGTGACTTCAATAAAATCGCAATTATCTTCTACCCAGTCATTGCCCAGCATACGAGCGGCCGGTGTAAGCAGGTGCAGAAACAGGCTCTCGATTAGATGCCCTTCAGCCTGCAAGGCCTCGAAATAATGACGGGCGGCTGAACCATCCTCGCTCACACTCAAACGACAAAATTCGCGGATATGGTCATCACTAAAGGGAGATGTGCGATCATTCGCGCCGGTGACTTGATCATGCACCAGCAATAGGCGGGGCAAAATTTGATCAGAAATCAGATTTTCCCATTTTTTATAGGGCTTGAGATTGCGCTTGCGATTTGGAGATGAAGATTTGCGCGATTGAAGCGCATGCGCTTTGGAATCGGAATCGGAATAAACAGGCAGGGAGGCGTAATTTACGCTTTTGCGTATCATAACTCTCCCCTTTCCTCATTGGCCGGATCTTTGTCTCGTTTGTCATCAAGCCAACAATGTACAAACTATAAAACTCCAGATTGCGTCACGAGTAAAGTTAAATTGACGCTTTTGGGGTTCTGGCCCCTGTATATTTTGGCCTCTTGCCGCTCTTTTCAGTCAATCAGCACGGTAGTGATGCGGCGTCATTACTCTTAAGGTCTGGCTTATTGAGTTCCAAGTTAAGCAATATCATTGATTTATCCAGATTGGTTCCGATCCATTCCCTGTTGTGTTCAAGCCCGCAATGTTGCAGTGACCTTGGGCAGGCAGGTCAGGACCCGCTCCACGATTGCATGAGAGTCGAGCCCGGCGCGTGCATAAAGCTTTTCTGGCTTGTCCTGATCCAGAAACAGATCGGGCAGAACCATTGTGCGAACTTTAGCGCCTTTCTCCAACAAACCCGTATCTGAGAGATGCTGAAGAACAAAACAGCCAAATCCGCCTGTTGAGCCTTCCTCAATCGTAATCAGCACGTCATGGGTGCGGGCCAGATGTTCAATCAGCTCATTATCAATCGGTTCGGCAAATCTAGCATCAACAACAGTTGTTGATAATCCGCGGGCGGCCAATTCATCAGCAGCCATCAGGCATTCTTTGAGGCGCGTCCCAAGTGACAGAAGCGCAATCAAAGAGCCCTCTTTCACTATACGCCCTTTGCCAATCTCAAGAATCTTGCCCTCAGCCGGCATATCGACACCAACACCATCGCCTCGAGGATAGCGAAATGCAATCGGTCCGCGCTCATAAGCAGCTGCTGTTGTCACCATATGAACGAGTTCAGCTTCATCCGCTGCGGCCATAACCACCATATTGGGCAGACAACCCAGATAAGCAACATCAAACGAGCCAGCATGAGTCGCTCCATCAGCGCCTACCAGTCCGGCGCGATCGAGTGCAAAACGCACAGGGAGATTTTGCAGGGCGACATCATGCACAATCTGGTCATAGGCTCTTTGCATGAAGGTCGAATAAATCGCGCAAAAAGGCTTATATCCTTCGCTGGCTAAACCGGCTGCAAAGGTAACGGCATGTTGTTCGGCAATGCCGACATCAAACATACGTTTGGGAAAGCTATTGGCAAAAATATCCATGCCGGTCCCGCTCGGCATGGCAGCAGTAATGCCGATAATTTTATCATCCTGCGCAGCAAGCTTGGTCAGCGTTTCGCCAAATACACGCGTATAGGATGGCGCATTGGCTTTGGGTTTTACTTGCGTCCCGCTGACCAGATCAAACGCATTCACACCATGGAGCTTGTCTGCTGCAGCTTCTGCCGGCGCATAGCCCTTACCTTTTTGGGTGACGACATGAACAAGAATTGGCCCTTCGGTCGCATCGCGCACATTGCGCAACACGGGTAATAAATGATCAAAATTATGACCATCAATTGGTCCCACATAATAAAATCCCAGCTGTTCAAACAATGTGCCGCCAGTGAAAAATCCGCGCGTCAGTTCTTCAGCACGTCTTGCACTTTCAAAAATGAAAGGCGGCATTTTTTTGACGATTTGTTTGCTCTTCTCGCGCAAGCCACGATAAGTGCCGCCGGATAATAAGCGCGACAAATAGGATGATAAGGCGCCAACAGGCGGCGCAATCGACATATCATTATCATTGAGAATCACCACAAGACGCGAATCCATCGCACCTGCATTATTCATCGCTTCATAAGCCATGCCAGCCGACATGGAGCCATCTCCAATAACGGCAACGACATTAGTCTTTTTGCCCTGTAAATCGCGCGCAACAGCCATGCCAAGAGCTGCAGAAATAGATGTTGAGGAATGTGCGGCACCAAAGGGATCATATTCGCTTTCGGTCCGCTTTGTGAAACCCGATAAGCCATCTGCCTGACGAAGAGTACGGATACGATCGCGCCTTCCGGTGAGTATTTTGTGCGGATAGGCTTGATGACCAACATCCCAGATGAGTCGATCATCGGGTGTGTTAAAAATATAATGTAAAGCCACTGTCAATTCGACGACCCCCAGGCCGGCACCCAAATGACCGCCCGTGACGGAGACGGCATTAATCGTCTCATGGCGTAATTCATCGGCCAATTGCCGCAATTTCTTTTGCGACAGCTTACGAAGGTCTGCAGGCAGATGAATCGTATCGAGCAGGGGGGTCTGACTCTCAACCATTGGTGGCCTCATCCTGTGGATTTAGGGGCAAAGGTGAAATGGGGGGCATGAAGCTCTGCAAAGCAACAGCCGGTTTTATCATTTGGTCTGCTGTGCTGTGCGAGTCTGAATAAGCTTCAGAATGCCAGCGCAGGAAAAGATCTGCAAAATGCGCAACACATCCCAGAAAGAGCCAAAACCCGATCCATGATGAGGATGTCCCTGAAAGAACACCGCGCACTGCGATTAAAAGACATGTGCCGGCCAGAAGAGTGCTGAGATAAGCAACAAGTCTCGGTCCGCGCGAAAGAAACAAACGAAGCGTGATGATGATAGCAGCTTCCAGCGCCACCAGAGCCAGGATCCAGTCAAGTATTGTGGCATCAAGATTGAACTCACTCATGATGCAATCTCATCAAACTTCTTAGATAGGAGAATTGGAGAGATTTTTTCATGGGCTGACAAGTCTGAACAAATGAGCCAGATCTTTGAAGAAGATCCGGACATGCGCCATAATATCAGTGCGCACCAGCTCTTTGTTCATATAAGCTTCCCAGGTCAGTCTTTGCACATCCGGGTCACGGCAAATATTGACAAAACTTTCGCGACGCTTGTCGGATGAATACCAGAAATATTGCATGATTCCGAGAATCCAGAATACGCGGCCATGCAATTTCATGAAGCGTTTGCGTGCATTGGCCAGAGCCCGTCCATCACCTGTTTGAAGCACGCTCTCGGCCGCCTCTGCGGACAGTCGCCCGCCCAGCATAGCGTAATAAATGCCTTCTCCCGAAGCAGGTGCCACAACGCCCGCTGCATCGCCGGCAAGAATAATATCCCGCCCATTATCCCAACGCTTGAGCGGCTTTAAAGGAATAGGCGCGCCTTCGCTGCGAATGGACCGCACGTTATCAAGACCTGTAAGGGCGCGAAGATCGGCAACGGAATGTCTCAGCGAGAAGCCTTTTCTTGCGCTACCTGTTCCCACGCTCATCGTATCGCCATGTGGGAAAATCCAGGCGTAAAAATCAGGTGAGAGCGAACCGCGATAATAAATCTCGCAACGTTTGGCGAGATCCTCATCATCTTTTGGGGATTCAATGATCTCATGATAAGCAAAAACAAATTTGGTTTTCTCGGCGCCAGGAATTTCCTGACGTGCGATAACAGAATTGGCTCCATCTGCACCAATGACAATACGCCCGCGCGCGTGCCCCATGGCGTGAGAGCCATCCCGGCATTGATAATGCACAACCGGAACACCATCTGCATCTCGGATAATTTTGATATAAAGTCCATTGCGCCGCACGGCGCCTGATTGTTCTGCTCGCTGGCGCAACCATTCATCAAATTCTTCACGGTCCACCATGCCGACAAAGCCACCTTTAATCGGCATGTCTACCTGCTTGTCCTGAGGAGAAATCATGCGGGCGGATCTCACCTTTGCTTTGAGCAAATGATCCGGAATATCGAAATCACGGATCAGACGAGGTGGAATAGCGCCGCCACATGGTTTAATCCGCCCAGCTTTATCGAGCAGCAAAACCTTGCGTCCCGCTTTTGCAAGATCATGGGCAGCTGTTGCACCAGAGGGGCCACCCCCAACAACGATCACATCAAATGTTTCTTGCTCAGTCATGCTTAGCGAGCTCCCTGGGTCTCGACAATCAGCGGATTATTATTGTGTGTCAGGTCTGGGGCCTGTTCAGATTTATGCTCTTGTTTGGTCAGACGCATCGCCATGCCGGCTGCGGCAACGAAGAGCAGGGCTTCACCGATAAACACGAGCGCATAGGCATGACCATTATTGGCGAGCATATGTCTGGCAATATCAACTGCACCAGCTCCCAGAATGCCGCCTATGCCAAAGGCAATGGCTTGCGAGGATCCCCAAAGGCCCATACGCAAACCCTCACGAGAGGAAGCGCCCTTGCCGGCCAATGACATCATTAAACCGATAGCGGAGACGGCATAAGCTCCATTGGCAATTCCCAGGCCAAAGACGGCGGCAGTGAGCGGATAAGAACTGTTAGAAAATGCGCCTCCCGCAACTCCAATCAGCATGAGTGCAGAGGCCAGACATCCACCAATTGTCCATGTCGCCAGAGTGCCAATTCCAGCCCATGAGGCGAGCCCCGCCACCAGAAGCATACCGACAAGAACACCGCTATGTTGCATGCCAGCCAGTTTTGTCGTCGCACCGGGGGGGAGAGAAAAGACAATGCCGGCATAAGGCTCAATGATCAGTTCTTGCGCGCTATAAGCCAACATGGACACGAAGATGAAAATCGTGAACTGCCGCGCATTGGGCTCATTCCAGATTTGCGCCAGCGCCGCGCGCAAGGGCGGCCGTTCTGTTGAAGCTTTGTGAGGCGAAGGGATGTGAGCTCCCGCAGTCAAAAGGCGCTCTTCAATGCCCCAGATTGCAATGATCGAAAGACAAAAGGCAATTACGCAGACAAGGCTGGTGACCAGGATCAGGCTTTCATGTGTATAAGGATCCAGATAATGCCCGGCCATTGGCGCTGTAATGGCAAAGCCCATAATCATCATGACCCAGACAATCGTTGCGGCCGCAGCCCGCCGTCGGGGCAAGACGCAACTGGCCAGCATGGTGAGCAAGGATGTTCCGGCTGCACCAACACCAAGGCCAATCAGAATGAAAGCAAGGATGGCGAGTATTAATCCGGCATAGAGATAGCTAGCCATCAAGGCTGTAGCGACAGACGCCGCACTTGCGCCTATGGCCAGCAGACCCATGCCGCACATAATCCAGAAGCTGCGTCTCCCGCCATTATCGGCCCGATAACCCCAGACAGGACGCAAGATCTGCATAGCATAATGCAATGCCATCAACAGGCCTGGGACAATGGCAGGAAGAGCCAGTTCAACGATCATCACCCGATTGATGGTGGATGTCATCATCACCACCATCGCGCCCAGGCATGTCTGCACAAGGCCAAGACGCAAAATATCGAGCCATCCCAGAGAGGCGGAGGCGGGCTGATCCAAGGCGCTGGTCTGGGCTCTAAAATCCATGAATGAAAGGTATACTTGACATAAAAAGTGTCAAGCCAAAATTACACTTTTGATTCCGCTCAGGGGTCTGGCTTTGTCAGTCAAGGCGCATTTGATGCTAGTTGGCCTCGGCCTCGGCAGTTTCTTCATCGCCGCCCTCAGGGCTGCCGAGGCCATAACGATGCATTTTGGAATAAAGCCCTTGTCGGCTCAGGCCGAGCATTTCAGCGGCAGCGGCACGATTATCACGGGTCAGCTCGAGGGCCGCTTCAATACACAAGCGCTCAATCAGATCAGCCGTTTCGCGCACCAGATTTTTAAGCGGAACACGGCCGACAAGATCTGTGAATTGTTCTACTGTTCGAGGTAAT
>OMIJ01000280.1 GCA_900299065.1 Hyphomicrobiales bacterium | reverse complement strand
CCCAGCGCCCACAGGATCAAGCACCCAGGGCTTGCCGATCTTTCTGGCAGCGCTGGCGGCAATCTCCATGCTCTCCACCCAGGGGGCGGAGAGTGTGCCAATGTTGATGACAAGCGCCTGGGCAAAGGCGATAAAATCCGGGCTTTCTTCGGGCGCATGCACCATAGCGGGCGAGGCTCCAGCCGCCAGCAGCACATTGGCAGCAATATCCATTGACACGAAATTGGTGATGTTCTGCATAAGCGGGCGCTTGGCGCGCAGTTCGCCAAGCAGGCGCCCGGCATCTCTGGCCAGATTTTCTCTTATTGCGCTCATAATCAGCTCCTCATCTCCCTTTATAGTCATGTAAGGAGGCAGGGAAAGGGCAGGATTAATTCTGCGCCAGCTTGACTCAGGGGCTTGGCCAATGCGACCTGCCAATAGTTGAGAATCGAGGGGTCACAATGGCGATTGCTTTGATGTTTCCGGGCCAGGGCTCGCAGGCTGTGGGTATGGGCAAGGCGCTTGCCGATGCCTTCCCAGCCGCGCGCGAGGTCTTTGCTGAAGTGGATTCCGCTTTGTCGCAAAATCTCTCCGGCCTCATGTTCGAAGGGCCTGAAGCTGATTTGACCCTCACTGCAAATGCCCAGCCAGCTTTGATGGCGGTCAGCATGGCGGTTTTTCGTGTTTTGCAAAAAGAGGCCGGTCTTGATTTGGCCCGCAATGTGGCTTTTGTTGCCGGTCATTCGCTGGGTGAATATTCTGCTCTGGCAGCAGCCGGGGCCTTTTCTCTTACTCAGACGGCGCGGCTTCTGAGGCTGCGCGGCGAATCAATGCAAAAAGCCGTGCCGGTCGGGCAGGGCGCCATGGCAGCTCTGCTCGGGGCTGAATATGAAGACGGCCTGTCCATAGCTAAAGAGGCTCAGGATGCCGTGCCGGGCTCCGTCTGCCAGATCGCCAATGATAATGGTGGCGGTCAGGTCGTTGCCTCGGGCACCAAAGCCGCGGTTGAAAAGGCCATTGAGATTGCCAAAGGCCGGGGCGTGAAGCGCGCCATTCTTTTGCCCGTCTCCGCGCCTTTCCATTGTGCCCTTATGCAGCCAGCCGCACAGGCTATGGCTGAGGCTTTGGCCGGGGCGAATATTGCAGCGCCTCAAGTACCCCTGATCGCCAATGTCTTGGCCGCACCGATCACAGACCCTGCCGAGATTCGCCAGCGTCTGGTTGAGCAGGTCACAGGCACGGTCCGCTGGCGGGAATCCATTGCCTTCATGGCCAAATCAGGCGTGACCAATTTCTATGAATTGGGTGCAGGCAAGGTCCTCTCCGGCCTTGTCAAACGTATTGCCCCTGAGGCGAATGGGATTGCGATCGGTATGCCAGCCGATATCGGCCAATTCCCAACATAAGGCTGAGTTCAAGCTCAATCTAATCTTAATGCTCAACATGAACTGCGAGCTTAATCATGTTTAATTTAAATGGGATGACAGCTCTTGTTACGGGCGCGACTGGGGGGCTTGGGGGTGCCATTGCCAAAGCCTTGCATGCTCAGGGTGCGCGGCTGGCTTTATCTGGCACGCGTCAACAGGCGCTCGAGGATCTGGCGGCAGAACTGGGCGGGAATAGTCTGATCCTACCCTGTAACCTTGCCGATAAGGAGGCTGTCGAGGCGTTGGTTCCAGCCGCTGAGGCCGGGCTGGGTCAGCTCGATATTCTGGTCAATAATGCCGGGATTACCCGCGATGGTCTGTTCATGCGCATGAAGGATGAGGATTGGGATCAGGTTCTTAATGTCAATCTGACCTCGGCCTTTCGGCTCTCGCGAGCTGCTTTGCGCGGCATGATGAAGCGCCGCTATGGGCGGATCATCTCCATCACGTCTATTGTGGGTGTGACGGGCAATCCCGGTCAGGGCAATTATGCAGCCTCCAAAGCCGGGCTGATTGGTATGAGCAAATCTCTGGCCGCTGAGGTCGCCAGCCGCAATATTACTGTCAATTGTATTGCTCCGGGCTTTATCGCCAGCCCCATGACCGATGCCCTCAATGATAAGCAGAAGGAAGCCATTTTGGGCACTATTCCTGCTGGCACTTTGGGCGCGGGTGAGGATATTGGGGCCTCTGTGGTCTATTTGGCCAGCCGCGAGGCTCGCTATGTGACCGGCCAGACCCTCCATGTGAATGGCGGCATGGCGATGATTTAAGCAGGCTTACCTGTGGATAGCCAAAGTCGTAGTGACCTATTGAAGGCTCTGCTTGGCTATCATGGCGGAAGTATGTTAACAGCGACGCAATCTGTCAGGTTCGGTTGGGCCTAGCGCAGAGTGAACCTAGACGCTGAACCTAGACCAGCAATTAAAATGAGGACAATCCTATGAGCGATGTCGCCGAGCGCGTAAAAAAGATTGTGATTGACCATCTCGGCGTAGATGCCGACAAGGTCACTGAGGGAGCCAATTTCATTGACGACCTTGGCGCTGACTCGCTCGATGTGGTCGAGCTCGTGATGGCTTTTGAAGAAGCCTTTGGCGTCGAAATTCCCGATGATGCGGCCGAAACCATCGTCACGATCGGCGATGCGATCAAATTTCTTGAAAAGGCTTCATCCTGATTTCATGATACGGCGACCCACGCCGGACTTTTTAAGATTCTGAGCGTGGGGCCGGTCTTGCCGGCCCTATTTGCTTTGGGGCCGTGATGATCTGATGGTCCTGACATTCGATTGGGGGAAAGATTGCGCAGAGTCGTCGTTACCGGTCTTGGAATGGTCTCACCTTTGGCCAATGGCGTTGAAGCTACATGGTCACGCCTGCTGGCAGGTCGGAGTGCTGCGCGCCGGGTCGAGGGATTTGAGATTGACGATCTTGCCTGCCAGATTGGCTGTCAGGTTCCCCGTGGCGATGGCTCGGACGATAGCTTCAATCCTGATCAATGGATGGAACCCAAAGAACAGCGCAAAGTCGATGATTTCATCCTTTTTGCCGTAGCAGCGGCAACACAAGCGCTCAATGATGCCAAATGGGCCCCAAAAACCTATGAAGAGCAAATTTCCTCCGGTGTCATGATTGGCTCGGGCATAGGTGGCCTCACAGGAATTTATGAGACTTCACTTCTACTCAAAGAGCGTGGCCCGCGCCGCGTTTCGCCCTTCTTTATTCCAGGCCGCTTGATCAATCTCTCTTCAGGCTATGTCTCTATTCAGCACGGACTCAAAGGCCCCAATCATTCCGTCGTCACCGCCTGTTCCACAGGTGCGCATGCCATTGGCGATGCCGGACGTCTGATTGCCTTTGGCGATGCTGATGTCATGGTCGCGGGCGGCACGGAATCTGCGATCAATCGTATTGGATTGGCTGGCTTTGCGGCCTGTCGGGCTCTGGCAACCTCGTTCAATCAGGCACCTGAAAAAGGCTCGCGTCCCTATGACAAGGATCGCGAAGGTTTTGTCATGGGTGAGGGGGCTGGCTGCGTTGTGCTGGAATCGCTCGAACATGCGCAAGCGCGTGGCGCACATATATATGCAGAGCTTGTTGGCTATGGCCTGTCAGGCGATGCACATCACATTACCGCCCCTGCTGAAGATGGCGATGGTGCTTTCCGCTGCATGTCCATGGCCATGCGCAAAGCAGGCATTACTGCGGCGCAGATTGATTATGTGAATGCCCATGGCACATCCACCCCTTTGGGTGATGAGATCGAGCTGGGCGCTGTGCAGCGACTGGTGGGCGATGCGGCCAGCTCAATTTCTATGTCCTCGACCAAATCCTCCATCGGTCATCTTCTGGGTGCGGCGGGCGCTGTTGAGGCGATCTTCTCCATTCTCGCCATTCGGGACCAGATCGCTCCGCCAACTCTCAATCTGGACAATCCTTCGGTTCAAACGCCCATTGATCTTGTCCCCCACAAGGCCAGAGCGCGCAAGATTGATACCGTCCTGTCCAATTCCTTTGGTTTTGGCGGAACTAATGCATCATTGATATTTAAGCGTTTTTCTTGATTTTAAGAGATCCCCGGCCTGTGGATGATGGGCTGGGGCCGATTTTTGCCATATTGCTGATTACCTTATAGAGTAATTTTTTATTGCTCATTCCTTCAGGTGAATTGGACGGGTTGAAGATGGACGGGTCTCAGATTGAGTCCACGACTGAGCCGTTAGCTCCCGCCCAGACGGGGCGGTTCAAATTTTTCTCTAGGCGTCGCCCCGTGCAGAGTCCCAATGAGGCTTTGCAGCCCGAGGCCGCGCCTCCACCGCCTCCTATTCCCTCTGGACGGCCTGCTAGCAAACGCCATCCCACTCTGTCTGCCATGAGTGGCTTTTTATCTTTTCTACTAGTCGCCCTAATTGGGATTGGCAGCCTGTTTCTCGCCGGGCAGAGCCAAATTTCACAACCTGGTCCCTTGAGTAGTGAAAAGGTCGTCTACATTGCACCTCGCACGGATGTGCTGGAGATCATTGATCAACTTGAGCAGGAGGGCGTCATCGATAGTCCCACTCTGTTCAAATTGGCTCTTTGGGGGCAGGGTAAATGGGCCAATGTTCGCTTTGGCGAATATGCCTTCAAAGCCAATGCCAGCATTAAGGATGTGATCGATAATCTTGTTTCGGGCAAGCAGGTCTTGCACTCCATCACAATTCCTGAAGGTTTGACCACCGAGCAGATTGTCCAGCGTCTAAGGGATGAAGAATTGCTGGCAGGCGTTGTCAATGAACTGCCCAAAGAGGGGGTCTTGCTTCCCGAGACCTACCGATTTGCTAGAGACATGTCGCGCAATGATCTGTTGCGCAAAATGCAGGACGATCAGAATAAACAGGTCGATCAGATTTGGGCGCATCGCGCCCCTGATCTGCCGCTCAAATCCAAATATGAGCTGATCACTTTGGCCTCCATTGTCGAGAAAGAGACAGCGAAAGCCGATGAGCGGCCACGTGTGGCCGGTGTTTACATGAACCGCTTGCAAAAGCGCATGCGTTTGCAATCCGATCCCACCATTGTTTATGGCTTAGTCGGGGGGAAAGGGACTTTGGGGCGCGGTATTCTCAAAACCGAAATTGAGCAGGCTACGCCCTATAATACTTATGTGATTGAAGGTCTGCCGCCGGGCCCCATTGCCAATCCCGGGCGGGCCGCTCTGGAAGCAGCGGCTAATCCTTCACGCACCAAAGAGCTTTATTTTGTTGCCGATGGCACTGGCGGCCATGCTTTTGCTGAAACACTGGAACAGCATCAAAAAAATGTTGTCCGCTGGCGGCAGATAGAAAAAGAGATGAAGGATAAGACCAATTCTTCCTCTCCGGTCGATCGTCTGCCAGCAACAGATTTGCCTGGCCTGACGCCTGCCGGCGCTGCGCCTACAACCGCGCCTGCTGTGGCACCTGCAACAGCCCCCGCACCCGCACGCAATCAGCGTGGCGATTTAGAACAGCCAGCATCGATTTTTGGCTCCTTGCCTGGCCTGACTCTGACCAATGCGGCAGAGGGCGATCTTATGATTGGCACGATAGGGGCCTCACCCCTGCAGAGATTGGATCAGGCTCCTGTGGCCGGCCTTCTGTCAGATGTGAAACTGCTGAAATTCAGCAATCTGAAATCCCTGCCAGCTCTCAAAGCCAAGCCCAATGCAGGCGCCAACCAAATGGCCGCTGGCAAGGGTAGCGACAAGACGAGCTCAGGTAATTTTGCAATCACACCCGGAATTGATCAAAACTCCTTTGAGCTGGCAGCCAAATCCAAACTGCCGCGCCAATCCCTTGATGGGCCTGTAGATGACCCTCAGATGGAGACTGTCGCGACAAGTCCTGTCCCTCTTGCGGCTGCCCGCCAGCCTGATCAGCAGGCTGCCGAGCCACGTAATAATGATCCCAAATCCCGATTAAGCTCTTATGCTCAGACCTCAGATAAGGAAAAAGTGACGCGGATTTATGATGCCTCGGAGGGCACGCCGCTTGATCCGCTGAAGAATAAATCGTGGGATTTGAATTCAGGCTGTCTCTTATACACATCTGACGCTGCCGACGATACTCCTTGTGTAGATCTCGGTGG
>OMIJ01000279.1 GCA_900299065.1 Hyphomicrobiales bacterium | reverse complement strand
CCCTTGTCATGCAGCTCTTCACACATAGAGAATTGAAAAAACATAAAGCCGATTATTTCTACGATGCCAGTCTCGTCGAGCAATTGGACAAATCAGGCTTCATCGATCGGGCCTATGCTAATTGATCTGTCTCAAAGCTTCACGCAATCCCTAAGCCTTTAATATTTGGTATCGGGTTGAATTGACGAGCTTGGATGTTTTGATGAGTTCAAAGGTCAAGCTTGAGCATTTTACGCAGGCTCTGCTAAGCCCAAAACTATTCGATATAAAAACAATCCGATTGGAAGTTTTTGCCCTCCCTTCCATGAAGGGGGGAATTGTGTTTCCATCTCTTCCACCCTATAAGGCGGTAAATAAATAAGACATTGCCTGATTTGGGAGAAACATCAGCAGTGACGGGTCCGGTTTTTGTTCAGAATAAGATTGCCTTAAGCAAGGGAAGTTTGACTATTTATACAGCTGGTGCGGGCAGGCCGATTTTATGTCTTCATCCTGCAGCTGGCCTTGCCATTCGCTCCGTGGCAAAAACTCTGGCGCTCAATCATCTGGTGATCTGCCCCATTGTGCCGGGCTATGAGGATACGCCCTATTTGGATGGCTTGACGACAGTTCCCGGCGTTGCCGATCTTTTGGCAGAGTATATCAATGGCCATTTAAACTCCCCTCTGACAGTGGTTGGTCATTCCATGGGCGCACGTTTGGGGGCCTGGTTGACCGTGCGTCATCCGCATTTGGTCGAGAGGCTGGTTATGATGGCACCGGCAGGATTTCGTCCCATTGATGCGCCACCCCTAAGCTTTGAACCTGAGATCTTCATTAAGCAATTATATGCCCATCCCGAGCGGCGCGTTCCAGAGACCCGCACGCCAGAACAATTGGCGGCAAACCGGCGGGCTATGGCTCATTATGGTATTGGCGCCCCGCGTGATGAAGAATTAGGCGCTTTGATTGGCGATATTACTTGCCCAACTCTGATCATAGGCGGGTCGAAGGATGTGCGTGTGCCACCTGAATCGATTCATGATTTGCATAGCCGCATCAAAAATTCCCGCATGGACTTTGTTGACGATGCCGCTCATTCTATCGAAACAGACCAACCCGACATTGCTGCGGCCATGGTTGCCAAATTTCTCTCCTGATCCTTTGATGGTGAAACTATGCCAAAGGTAAAAGTTGATAACCGCCCTGAGGGCGAATTTGATGTCCAGCAAGGCCGGACATTGCTGCTGGGAGCACGCGAAGCGCAGGCCCCTTGGCGTGCCTATTGCGGTGGGTTGGCATTGTGCGGAACCTGTGCCGTCATTGTTGTTGATGGTGCATTTGACACGCCCACGGAAACCGAGGCTTATTTCATTGAAGGCTGGGGCTATCACCCCGGTTATCGTCTGGGATGTCAGGCGCGCGTGGTGCAGGATGTGACAGTGGTGAATTGCGCTGATCTTGGCTTCGAACAGGATAAGGTACTGGCTGCCTGGCAGTCCGCTTGTGACAAACGTGCCGTCAAGGCAGATTAACTGAGGAGGAACATATTATGACAGAGCCTCGGGATAATGCTCAATTGACCAAAGACTCTTTCGATCTGATGAAGCAATTTGCCGGACAGAAAGTGGCTAATATGACCATGGATCTGTTGTCCGAGGAGTCCAAATTGCGCTATCGCAGTTTTTATCCTTGCGGCGATTTGCTGATTGGCTTGCGCTATCACGAAAGCAAGCCCGGACGTGTAGGCTTCAAAATGGGTCGCTCATTGAAAATCATTGATGGGCAGATAGTGTCTGAGCCTCGCAAGGATGTGCAATTTACTTTGCCTCTGGTGCCGCATCATTCCGAACATGTCTATGGATTCTGGCATATTAATGAAGCGCAGGAAATGTCTCTCAGTCTGAAGCTTGACGATGAGCGCCGCCTCACTGTCCTGATTGAAGGCTTTCCTGAAAAAGGTCGCAAGGATCGCTTTGCCTGGTATTGTCTGAATTGCGTTGCGCCCCTGTATATGGCCGAAGTCGAGACGGGTAGGGTAGGGCTTGGTGGCTATTATGCTGTTCAGGAAGATGCCTTTGCCGTCTTCAATTCCGATGAGAAAGTGCGCACCTGTCGCCAGTGTGGAACGCTGCACCCTGTCGCCTATTCTATTTTCCCGTGGAAAGATACGCCTCAGGAAAAAGAGGCGCGTAGCTGCTGGTAAAATGAGTCTCAAGCTCTAGAATAATTTTCAGGGAGATAATGAACAATGACGTCGATCTTTTTGCGAGGCTCCATTCTAGGCCTTATGATGGCAACGGGTCTCATGGGCTCTGCTTCTGCGCAGACGGCCCCCAAACTCAGCATGCCCAAAGCAAAAGTTGCCATGGTGCTGACTGAACTGGTGCAGAATGCCGGCCTGTTTGCGGCCATTAAAGCCAATTATTTTGCAGCTGAGGGACTGGAGATTGAAATCATCAATTTCCGCTCTTGGACAGAGCCGGTGCAGGCCATAGCCAGTGACGGGGCTCAATTTGCTTTGGGTGCTGGCAGTTTGATCCGCGCCGTTGAAGGGCAGAATGCGCCCATTCGCCAGATTGCCATGATCTCCAGCCGCTTTCCCTATGATTTCTGGGTGAAGAAGGATTCCGGCATCAAGTCTATCGCTGAAATAAAAGGCAAGACCATTCAAACTGTCCGCACCGGCGAGACCTTAGATACAGTATGGCGGCAAATTCTGGCGGGCGATAATCTATCTATGAACGATGTCAAACGCATTGAGAGCTTTAATGGCTTTGGTTCGATTGTGTCGGGGCAGGTCGATGTTGCCAATCTCAATGACTCACTACTCGCCAAGGCGGCCAAGGCTAATCTTGTCAGTCTCATTGATTACACAAGCTGGCGCGACAAGCATGGCATGACCAAAGGCGCGGGCGCTAATCTGGGCTGGGGCGCTTCTTTGAAAGTGATCGAACAAAATCCAGATACGGTGCGGGCTTTTGCACGCGCTATGGTGAAAGCGGCCGACCGCCTGCGCAAGGATAAAGCCTTTGCGATTTCAGTCTTGCGCGAAAAGCCTTTCGAAATCGAAGAAGAAGTGGTCGAAACCGTTTGGGAGCGTCACAAGGACCATTGGATGATGCGGATGGATCTGTCCAAAGGTGATTCAGCTTTCGATGCTGAAATGGTTGAAGTGGCCATGGAGCTCAAAAAGGGAGCAATTCCTCTGAGCAAATATTCAGATGGCCGGGCAGTTACTGAAGCCATGCGTGATCTCAAGATTGATTTCTGATCAATGATGAATACGCATTCTGCCGCCAGATTGCAGGTCAAGGATCTCGTCAAGGCCTTTGATACGCCCGATGGATCCTTGCCTGTTCTGGATCATATCAGCTTTTCTCTCAATGCTGGTGAGATTGTCACAATTGTCGGGGCCAGTGGCTCTGGCAAGACAACTTTGCTGCGCATGATTGCAGGTCTTGATACGCCCGATTCAGGTCAATTGCTGCTTAATGGACATGCGATTACGAAGCCGGGACCGGATCGCGCCATGATCTTCCAGCAATTTGGTCTGATGCCATGGTTGAATGTGCGTGACAATGTCAATTTCGGCATGCATGTGCTTGGCCTGAGCGATGAAGAGCGTCAGGCGCGAACTGCTGATGCAATTGAGCGCGTGGGTTTGAAGGGGTTTGAGACATTCCTTCCAAAAAATCTTTCGGGTGGCATGCAGCAAAGAGTCGGCATTGCCCGCGCTCTGGCTGTCCGGCCCGATGTGCTCTTATGCGATGAGCCTTTTGCCGCTGTCGATGCTATGACGCGCCAGGTCATGCAAACAGATCTGCTCAATATCGTCACTGCGCAGGGTACGACAGCTTTGCTTGTGACACACGATATTGAGGAAGCCCTTTTTCTGGGAGATCGTGTGCTGGTCTTCTCGTCGCGCCCCGCACGCCTCATTCATGAGTTTCAAGTGCCGGTCCCAAAGCCAAGACAGCATGAAGTGCGCACCACAGCCCAGTTTCAGGATTTGCGAGGGCAAGTATGGTCTTTGTTGCAAAATCAGGCTCGGGAGTTGATATGATCTCCGCGAAGGCAAAGGCGAGACAAACAGCCAAACGCAATGAATTGCTTTTGTCTCTGGTGATTTTTCTCGCACTCATGCTGGCTTGGGAATCGGCCGGGAGAATGGGCTATGTCAATACATTCTTCTTTAGCTGGCCCAGTGCGATTGGTGCCCAATGCTGGAAATTACTCGTTTCTGGTGCGCTCTGGTCCAATCTTCTTGTGACGGCTTATGCCTATTGCATTGGCGTATTTGTTGCCGTGATTGCCGGATCCATCCTTGGCCTAGCGATGGGTTGGTGGAAGACCTTTGGGTCGATTGTTGATCCTTATGTGGTCTTCTTCTCGGCCATGCCACGCATAGCGCTTTATCCGCTACTGTTGATGATCTTTGGCATTAATGATCTCTCGCGGATTGTCATTGTGATTATCGGAGTAATCTTTCCGGTCATCTTCAATGCCTATATGGGAGCCAAACAGACTCCGCGATTGTTGATCGATGCTGCCAATGTCTTTGGCTATTCCTCCAACCAGCTCTTTCTGCATGTGATCTTTCCCGCCTCACTTCCCTATCTGATTGCCGGTGTACGCACAGGTGTGACTTTGGGCATGATCATGGTGGTTGTCGCAGAATTCTTTGGCGGCTCATCGGGCCTTGGCCAGAATATTGCGCAGACTGCACAGCTTTACAAAACCGCCGAGCTCTATGCCTGGGTTCTCTACACATCCTTATTCGCGCTTATTCTGGTTAAGGGTGCGGATATGTTTGAACGTTGGGCAATGCGCTGGACTTGAAAATGCTTATTCGCGATGACTTGCATGAAAGGGAAAAGACATGAAAGTCTCTTTGTTCTGTAACACACGTTATACTGGCCCCGCGCCTCAAGGCGTTTGGCCGGTTCCCGGTGATAGCTATTCTCCCGAAATTGCTGTCAGCTCCATGAATCGCACGCTTGATCAGATGCGCCTTGGAGATGAGGTAGGATTTGATTGGCTGACCGTTGCAGAGCATCACTTTGCGCCCTTTTCTATGTCGCCCAATCCCAATGTTCTGGCCGGCGCTCTGACACAAGTCGCCAAACGGGCCAAGATTGCACTGCTGGGTCCCGATATTCCGGTCCTCAATCCTGTGCGTGTGGCAGAAGAAATTGCCATGCTCGATACGATCTCAGGTGGCCGCATTGTTGCAGGTTTGATGCGCGGCACGCCCAATGAATATGTCACCTATAATATCAATCCCTCTGAATCTCGCGGCCGCTTTCAGGAAGCTTTGCATCTCATCAAAGCCTGCTGGACAGAGCCACAACCCTTTGGCTGGCAGGGACGCTATTATCAGCACCGCACCATTTCGATTTGGCCGCGGCCGATTCAGCAACCACATCCGCCCATTTATATGTCGGCAGCGACTCCTGAATCAGGTGAGTTTGCAGCGGAAAATCGCATTGGCATTGGTTTTGCCTTCACAACTGTGCACAGAGCCGCAGCAGCAGCTACTTATTATCGCCAGCAGGCAGAATTGCATGGCTGGACTCCAAGCCCCGATCACGTGATCTATCGTTTGGCTATGCATTGCACAGATACGGATGAAGAGGGGATCGAAGATTTGATCCAGGCCAGCACGCAAGCAACTGTTGGTTTGTCCATGACCAACAAAGCCCTTGCAAAGGCTGTTGCTGAATCCAGCTATTATGGCCGCGATGCAGAAAATCAAATCGCCCGCGCCAAATCTCGCGGGGAGATTAAAGAGCGCATCGAAAACGCACAAGTGCTCGTGGGCACGCCGAAAACCATCATAGCCCAAATCAAGCGCATCAAAGATATTTTGGGGCCTGGCATTCTCGATCTGTCGATTGGTGCGCAAATGGGCCAGAAAACCCTGAAGTCCATCGAAATGTTCGGGCAAAAAGTATTGCCCGAAATTCACGCTCTGTAAGATCGAATAGTATATCAGGCAAGGCATCATGACCGATTTGGCATTTAGTGAGCATTTTATCAAAGCAGATGGATTTAATATTCGCTATCTGGAGGCTGGATCAGGCTTGCCTCTGATATGTATCCACGGAGCAGGGGGCTTGCGTGTGTCTGAAGCCCTTCATATCTTGGCGCACAAACACCGCGTGCTGGCTTTTGAATTGCCTGGTTTTGGTGCGTCAGAGCCTAATCTACGTTCGCAATCTGTGCTTGATCTCGCCAAGACGATGAATAGGGCGATCGAGGCTCTCGGTGTCTCGTCCTATAGTTTGTGGGGCAATTCCTTTGGCGCGCGCGTGGTTTTAAACATGGCACTTGAGCAGCCCGATATGGTCAAAACCATGATCTTGCTCGCCCCTGTTGCGATCCGTT
>OMIJ01000278.1 GCA_900299065.1 Hyphomicrobiales bacterium | reverse complement strand
GCACTCGATAGATCAAAGGCTGATGATGATCTTCCAAAGTTTCTGCCGCAGCGACATTGGCAAGGATCATAAATTCTTCAATCAGTCGCATTGTATCAAGACGCGGCGGGATGAAGACGCGATTGAGCGTGCCATCCTCATTCAAAATGAGCTTGCGCTCTGGCAGATCAAGATCGAGCGGGCCGCGCTTGTCGCGCGCAATCTTCAAGGCCTCATAAGCCTCCCATAAGGGGCGAAGCACGGTGGCGAGCAGAGGTTGGGCAATGGCATCAGGCGCGCCGTCAATTGCTGCTTGCGCTTGCGGATAAGAAAGCTTGGCGGCCGAGCGCATCATCACACGATGAAAGGAATGCTTGATCTTGCGGCCCTCGGCCGAAACGATCATGCGCACCGCTAGAGCCGGGCGATCTTCGAATGGGCGCAGCGAACATAAATCATTCGATATGCGCTCGGGCAGCATGGGCACAACACGATCCGGGAAATAGACCGAATTACCGCGCTCCAGCGCCTCGCGATCCAGATGTGAGCCAGGCCTGACATAGGAAGCAACATCGGCAATAGCGACAATCAGGATGAAGCCCCCGGGGTTCTCATCATCTGTGTCCCTGACAGCCAGCACAGCATCATCGTGATCCTTGGCATCGGCCGGATCAATCGTGATCAAGGGTAAATGGCGCCAATCCTCGCGCCCATCCAGGCTGACAGGACTGGCTCTATTGGCCTCTGCCATTGTCTCTGCGGTAAAGACATGCGGAATGCCATGCACCTGAAGCGCAATCTGGCTGATGGCGCGTTCATTCGACATCGAACCCAGACGCTCGCGCACACGCGCAGAGGGCAGGCCGTGGCGTCCTTCACGAATGATCTCGACGCTAACAAGATCACCATCATTGGCCGCGCCCTGATCCCCTTCTGCAATGAAGAGCTCGCGATTCATATTCTTTTTATCGACCGGTATTAAACGCCCGCCACCCTTTTGTGAGCTACGATAAATGCCAATGGTCTGAGCTCTGCTGCGCGAAATGATTTTGATCACTCTTGCGCTATAGATAGGCTCGTCGCCCTCAGAATTGCGATCAGGTTCGCAACGCGCCAAAACACGATTGCCTATTCCCGCAATCGCCTGACCGGGGCGCGGTTTGCGTGGCGTATGTATGAGAATGCGCGGGGCCTTGCCCCGTGCATCCACATCCCATTCAACCGGACCTGCCAGCAATTCTCCATCGCGGTCGCGCGAGAGAATATCCAGAAGCATAACGTGTGGCAGAGTGCCGGTCTTGTGCAGACTTTTATTCCGGCGCGTGATCTGGCCCTCGTGCTCAAGATCTTTCAAAATATGTTTGAGATCAATCTTGGCGCTGCCCTTGATGCCAAAGTGACGAGCAATCTCTCGCTTGCCGATTTTGGTCACACCCCCGCCAGTTTTGGCCTGTTCTTCAAGCTCGCGGGCAATAAAGGCCAATATCTCTTCGCGTGAGGGAAGAGAGGGGGCTTTGGCGTTTTGGGCTGCTTTTTCAGATCTTGACACTGTGACCAATGGGGGCGCTGTAAGCTAATCCTCAGCGCTACTTATATATAGGGGTGAAGAGGCCATTTATCCTAGGCCTCTTCTGTCTTTATTTGCCTTTGCCTTTGGCAGCGGGCTTTTTCTTGGCAGCCGCTTTAGCCTTGGGCACAGCTTTGGCCTTGGACTCTTTCGCAGGCGCGGCCTTTTTGGCGGGCGCTGTCTTGGCTGCCTTGCTGCCAGCTTTGGCCTTGCCCTTGGCAGACTTCGTTGGAACACCGCCCTTGGCATCGATCAATTCAATCGCTTCCTGCAGAGAAATGCTATCAGGGGAAAGCGACTTTGGAATTGTCGCATTGACCTTGCCAACATTCACATAGGGGCCAAATCGACCTTCACGCACGCTGATCGATCCTCCTGAGGGATGATCACCCAGCACACGTCCGCCGCCAGCGCCTGATGCACTAACCTTGGCCGCCAAAATCTCGAGAGCGGCTTCCAAGGTCAGAGCTTCACTATCCGTACCCTTGGGAAGTGTTGCATTGATCTTGCCATGGTTCACATAGGGACCAAAGCGCCCCATCTTAACCGAGATTGAGCCCCCTTGCGGATGATCACCCAGCACGCGTCCGGGTGTGGCTGCATTGCCGAAGCGACTGCTAGCCCCGCTTTCCTTGGCGACAATCAAATCAATGGCGCGATTAGCACCAATTTCTAGCACATCATCATCCTTGCCAATATTGGCATAAGTGCGCCCATGCTGAACATAAGGACCAAAGCGACCAATGCCAGCGACAATCGGCTCACCACTGGTGGGATGGCGCGCCACTTCACGCGGCAGAGATAAAAGAGCGAGAGCCTTTTCTAGCGTGACATCGCTGGCACTCAGACCCCGCGGCAGCGAGGATCGTTTGGGTTTTTCTCCCTCGCTCAACTGAACATAAGGACCAAAGCGCCCGTCGCGCAAAGTCACCGCCTCGCCGCTCTCAGGATCAACGCCCAGATTGCGCACACCCGGTTGATCGCCATTGGCCGCAGCCTGTTCAGCTGCCGCAGGTGAAAGGACGCGTGTGTATTTACACTCAGGATAATTCGAACAGCCGATGAAGGCGCCAAACTTGCCAAGCTTCAATGACAATTGCCCCGCGCCACAAGAAGGGCAGCCACGCGGATTGGAGCCATCTTCCTTGGCGGGGAAAATATGCGGACCCAAAATCTCATTGAGATTATCCAGCACTTCGGTCGTGCGTAATTCCTTCGTGCCGTCGAGCGCAGCAGAAAAATCACGCCAAAAATCGCGTAGCAATTCTTTCCAATCGCCTTCATGATTGGAAACCTTGTCGAGCTTTTCCTCAAGATCAGCCGTGAAATTATACTCGACATAGCGCGTGAAGAAGCTTTCCAGAAAAGCTGCCAGCAAACGGCCCTTGTCTTCAGGCACAAGGCGCTTTTTATCGATCTTCACATAATCGCGATCACGCAAGACAGCCAAAGTCGAGGCATAGGTTGAAGGCCGGCCAATGCCCAGCTCTTCCATGCGTTTGACCAAGGTCGCTTCCGTATAGCGCGGCGGTGGTTCAGTGAAATGCTGGTTCGCCTCAATGGACTCTTTTTTGACATTCTGCCCTGTCTGCATCGGCGGCAGACGATTGCCATCCTCATCCTCTTCATCATCGCGCCCTTCTTGATAGAGGGCGAGAAAGCCATCGAAGCGGATCACCTGGCCATTGGCGCGCAATTCAAGCTTGCGGCTTCCTGCTTCAGCGAGAATATCAACCGTCGTGCGCTCCAGTTCAGCTGATTCCATCTGGCTGGCAATGGTGCGTGTCCAGATCAGCTCATAAAGCTTGGCCTGTTCAGGCTCCAGCGCCTTGGCTACATGGCGGGGCAGGCGGGAGAGATCAGTGGGGCGCACGGCCTCATGCGCTTCCTGCGCATTCTTCTGCTTTGTCTTATATATACGCGGAACAGCGGGGACATATTTATCGCCATATTCCTTGCCAATCACCTGGCGGGCAGCGGCAATCGCCTCAGGCGCCATATCAACGCCATCGGTTCGCATATAAGTAATAAGGCCAACAGTCTCGCCGCCAAGATCAACGCCTTCATAAAGACGCTGGGCAATCTGCATGGTGCGCGCCGGGGCCATGCCTAATTTGCGCGAGGCCTCCTGCTGCAGCGTGGATGTGGTGAAGGGCGCATAGGGATTGCGCTTGGCTGGCTTGGACTCAACGCCGGCAACAGTAAAGCGAGCCTGATCGAGGGCAGCTTTGAAGTCTTCGGCCTCTTTGCCCTGGCCAATATCAAGCCTTGAGAGCTTGCGTCCATCCGCGCCCACAAGCCGGGCTGTGAATGCCGCCTCATCAATTGTCTTGAGATTTGCGACAATCGACCAATATTCACGACGAACAAATTTCTCGATTTCCAGCTCGCGATCACACACAAGCCGCAGCGCCACCGATTGCACGCGCCCTGCCGATCGTGCGCCGGGCAATTTGCGCCACAGAACGGGCGAGAGTTTGAAGCCCACCAGATAATCAAGCGCCCGGCGTGCCATATAGGCATCAACCAGAGCCGCATCAATCTCGCGGGGATGGCGCATGGCCTCCAGCACAGAGGCTTTGGTAATGGCATTGAACACGACGCGATCAACGCGCGTATCCTTGAGCACTTTCTTGCTCTTGAGCACTTCAAGAATATGCCAGGAGATTGCCTCGCCCTCGCGATCAGGGTCGGTCGCTAGAATGACGCGATCAGCCTCTTTCACGGCTTTGGCAATGTCCGAGAGTCGTTTGGCCGCCTTGCCATCCACTTCCCAGATCATCGCGAAATCAGCATCAGGATCAACCGAGCCATCCTTGGCCGGCAGATCACGCACGTGACCAAACGAGGCATAGACCTCGTAATCACGTCCCAGATATTTGTTGATCGTCTTGGCCTTGGCGGGCGATTCGACGATGACCACGTTCATGGTTTCAAGCCTTTGAACTAAAATAAAAATAATGTTTCATGGCAGCTCGATCCAGATGGATTTGGCCGTCATGCGACCCGGCCCAACAGGTGTCGGGCAGGGAATTTCAGGCGCGGAACATGGGCGAGCGATCTCGCTCTGTCAAATGGGTTAAAGGAGGGGTGGGGTCATGCATGGCTTCATATTGACTGGCAAAAGCCATCCCCATTCGATCAAAATCGGTGCGTAACGGGGCATTTTCCTTGTCGAAACGGTCTTCTATCTCTTATAGAGCGGCTATGGTTTCTGCGGCCTCCTCTTCCTCTGCCTCCCGCCATCTTCTGGGCATACAGGGCCTGTCACGGCCCCAGATCGAACACTTATTGGATCAGGCCGAGCAAGCGGTTGAATTATCCCGTCAGGTTGAAAAAAAGCGCAATGTTCTGCGCGGGCGCACTTTGATCAATCTGTTTTTCGAAGCCTCAACCCGCACACAAGCCTCTTTCGAACTGGCAGGTAAGCGCCTTGGCGCGGATGTGATGAATATGGCAGTTGCCAATTCCTCCGTGAAAAAAGGCGAGACGCTGATCGACACAGCCGCCACTTTAAATGCCATGCGCCCGGATATGATTGTGGTGCGCCATTATTCTTCTGGTGCTGTCGATCTTCTGGCCCGCAAGGTTGATTGCTCTGTGATCAATGCTGGCGATGGTCAGCACGAACATCCCACGCAGGCCTTGCTTGATGCTTTGACGATCCGCCGGCGCAAGGGGCGCATTGAAGGTCTGACCATTGCCATTTGCGGCGATGTCGCCCATTCGCGTGTGGCCAGATCCAATATGATTCTGCTCACCAAAATGGGCGCCCGCGTGCGCATGGTCGCGCCTTCGACTTTGCTGCCTACGGGCATTGGTGACATGGGTGTTGAAGTTCATCGCAGCATGGAAACGGGCATTAAGAATGCTGACATTGTGATGATGCTGCGCGTACAGCGCGAGCGGATGGATGGCGCCTTCCTGCCTTCGACCCGCGAATTCTTTCGCTTTTTTGGGTTGGATGGCGAGCGTTTGAAGTTGGCCAAACCGGATGCTCTGGTTATGCATCCCGGCCCGATCAATCGCGGGGTGGAAATTGACTCTGAGGTGGCCGATGGCCCGCGCTCCCTGATTAATGAGCAGGTCGAAATGGGCGTTGCCGTTCGCATGGCTGTGCTGGAATCGCTCTCACAACATTTGCGTAATGGGTGAGGCCATGACTAAAGAGGTCACAAAGAGGATGGCAAATTCACAGCCGCCCCTCGCTCTCATCAATGCCAGCCTGATCGATCCGCAGGCACTTTCGCAATCATCAGGCGGCGTGTTGATTGAAGAGGGGCTGATCAAAGCCCTCGGCCCATCGGTCAATCAAGCCTCCCTAGGTTCTGATATTCAGATGATCGATTGCGCCGGTGATTGCGTCAGTCCCGGACTGATCGATATGCGCGTCTTTATTGGCGAGCCGGGGGCTGAGCATCGCGAGACGATTGCCAGCGCCAGTGCAGCTGCCGCTGCAGGCGGAGTGACGACGCTCATCTCGACACCAGACACGAGCCCACCAGTTGATGATCCGGCGGTCGTTGATTTTCTGCTGCGCCGCGCCAGAGACAATGCCAAAGTGCGCGTGCTACCCGCAGCGGCTTTAACCAAGGGCCTGCGCGGGGAGGAATTAGCAGAGATCGGCCTTTTGCAGGAGGCGGGCGCGATTGCTTTTACTGATGGGGCACATTCTATCCGTAGCTCCAAAGTGATGCGACGTCTGTTGACCTATGCGCGTGATTTTGATGCTTTGGTGATGCACTTCCCGCAAGATCACGATCTGGCTTCGCCCGGCGGCATGAATGCGGGTGCTCTGGCCACACGTCTAGGGTTACCGGGCATTTCGCCCGAGGCGGAATCCATCATTCTTGATCGTGATCTGCGTTTGGTGGCTGCCACGGGCGCGCGCTATCATGCGGCGCTCATCTCCTCGAGCCAGTCACTGGATTCGATTGCTCGGGCCAAGCAGGCAGGACTACCAATCACCTGTGCCGTTTCGGTCAATCATCTTTGTCTGAATGAGAACGATATTGGTGATTACCGCACCTTCTTCAAATTATCGCCGCCTCTGCGTCATGAGGAGGAGCGACTTAAACTCGTTGAAGCTCTCGCTGATGGCCTCATTGATGTGATCGTTTCCGATCACAATCCACAAGATGTCGAAACCAAAAGATTGCCCTTTGATGAGGCCGCCGATGGCGCGATTGGTCTGGAAACCATGCTCTCGGCCGCATTGCGTCTCGTGGCATCTGGCCACATTAGCCTACCCAGACTTTTAGCGCGTATGACCCTGCGCCCTGCTGAAATTCTCGGCCTGCCACAGGGGCGACTTGCGATCGGTGCGCCAGCCGATTTAATTCGCTTTGATCCTGATGAGCCCTATGTGGTTGATCCTTCAAAACTTCATTCGCGCAGTAAAAATACTCCCTTTGATGAGGCGCATCTGCAAGGACGGGTGAAGCTGAGCATAGTTGCAGGACGCATCGTTCACGACTAGGCTTACTTCAAAATGAGATCAGCTGTGCGGGAGTTCTTTCTTGGGTGATGCGTTACAACTTCTGGCCTTTGTGTTTGGTTATGCTCTGGGCTCGATCCCCTTTGGTCTTGTGCTGACCAAATTGGCAGGCTTGCAGGACATTAGAACCATTGGTTCAGGCAATATTGGCGCCACCAATGTTCTGCGCACGGGGCGCAAGGGTCTTGCTGCTGCCACACTCATTCTCGATGCACTCAAAGCAAGTTTTGCAATTATCATTGCCTCGCAATGGCAATCCGAGCTTGGTCTGTTTGCAGCGCTGGGTGCTTTCATTGGGCATCTTTATCCGGCGTGGTTGCGTTTTCAGGGTGGCAAAGGTGTCGCCACTTATCTGGGCTGTCTGTTAGCGCTTTATTGGCCCGCGGCTTTGGCCTTTGCGCTGGTTTGGCTCGCCGTTGCTGCTGTTACGCGTTATTCCTCCCTAGCGGCTTTGATCGCCTCGCTCGTCTCGCCTTTGGTCGTCCTGTATTTTGATCACGGGGCAGAGGCGGAGCTATTCGTTGCTTTGGCCATATTACTCTGGTTCAAACATAGGCCCAATATAGAGCGCCTTCTGGCTGGGACAGAGGGACGGATCGGTGCCAAGACATGACAAAGGCGCCGGGCACATCTCTCACAGATGCCCAGCGCTTTGACTGGCTGCGATTGATCCGCAGCGAAAATATTGGACCCCGAACTTTTCGCTCTCTCATCAATCAATTCGGTGGGGCGCATGCCGCCCTCGCCGCTTTGCCCGAGCTTGTTCGCCGTTCTTCGGCGGGGCGGCGCATCAAAATTGCCAGTGTGGAAGAATGCGAGCGTGAGCTGGAAGCCATAGTGCGCATTGGCGCAAGATTGATTGCTTTGGGGGAGCCAGATTATCCTTTGGCTCTGCGCGAGGTCGATGCGCCGCCGCCTCTCCTAATCGTGCGTGGACAAATTCAGCATATGCAGCGTCATAAAGTGGCGATTGTAGGCTCACGCAATGCCTCTGCTGCAGGCCTCGCCTTTGCTGAGAGAATGGCGCAGGGCTTGGGTGCATCCGATTTTGTCATCGTCTCCGGTCTTGCGCGCGGGATTGATGCGCGTGCCCATCGCGCCAGTTTGAAATCGGGGACCATTGCTGTTCTTGCGGGGGGACTTGATAAAATCTATCCCTCCGAACACACGCTTCTGCTTGAGCAGATCGTCGAGAATGGTCTGGCGATCAGCGAAATGCCAAAGGGCTGGGAAGCGCGCGGGCGTGATTTTCCAAGGCGCAATCGCATTGTCTCTGGCCTGTGTCTTGGCACTGTGGTGATTGAAGCCGCGCGCCGCTCTGGTTCGCTCATCACCGCACGTTTTGCCAATGAGCAGGGCAGGGAGGTTTTTGCTGTGCCTGGCTCGCCGCTCGATCCGCGCTCTGAAGGCACCAATGATCTCTTGCGTCAGGGCGCCAATATTTGCACGGGCGTGGCAGAT
>OMIJ01000277.1 GCA_900299065.1 Hyphomicrobiales bacterium | reverse complement strand
ACGGTGGCAACAATTTTGGCACCTTTCCAGCGGGCAATCTGCATGGCGGCAAGACCCACGCCGCCAGCGGCCCCATGAATCAACACCCATTCCCCGCGCTTCAAGCGGGCAACTTCCAGCAATGAATACCAGGCTGTCAGGAAAGCGACTGGCACAGTTGCGGCTGCCTCCAAAGGCAAGCGCGCGGGCACTGGCACAAAAACGCGGCGATCAGCGGTGACATGCGTTGCAAAAGCTTTGGCGGCAAAGCCCATGACACGCGCACCCGGTTGCAAATCGCTGACCAATTCGCCGACGCGAACAACCCGGCCTGCACATTCAAAGCCCAGCACTGCGCCTGCCAGACCCGCATCCAGCACGTCATCATCAAGCAGGCCCATAGACATCATGACATCGCGGAAATTAAGACCTGAGGCCACAACTTCCACTTCAACCTCGTGAGGTCCCGGCGCTTTGCGCTGCGTGCCGGACCAGATGAATTGCGACAAGGCTCCTTTGGTTGGCAGTTCCAGCAAAGCGGCTTCGGCCAATTGAGAGCGATCCTTGTCCGGATCGGGTCCGCGTTGCACGCGATGCGCCCATAAACCGGCAGAATTGATCAATAACTCATGTTCGGTGCTGGGCTCATCAAGCAATAGGGTGAGCCGATCTGCCAGCAAGGTGGGCGATAATTCAACCGAGGCTGCGATGAGACGAATTTCCACATCCGGATATTCATTCATCGCGACCCGCGCGAAAGACCAGATAGCTTCTGCCAGAGGATCCGTGCCCGATGGGTCATTTAGCCCGCGTACCACAATCCACAAACGCACGTGATGGGCGCTAGCTCTGGCGGCTTCCAGACAGGCGACAATTTCGCTGATGCGTGTGGCCAAGCGAGTCTCATCGTCCTTGCCATGATCGAGACTACTCAGCTCGATCACATCAACTCGCTTCATGCGATTATCAGCGCTCACCAATTGAGCCCACAACGCTTTGCGTGGGAGTTGAGCCTCAGGGGGCGGTGCAAGGCGCACAGAGCGCCCTGAGGCGCGCAGCCTCTGAGTGAGCTGGGTCAATATGGGATCTTCAGCAGACGTGCCCTCAGCCCCAATGATCAATGGAGGATGTTCTGTGACATCAGTTTTGGCAGTTAGGACAGGCGAGGCAACCAGTATGGACCCCAGTCCATCGCCAGCGTCGATGGATTGAATTTCACGAAAACCTGCGCTGACCAGAGCGCGCCGTGTATCCTCGCTGTCTGGTATGCGACCGATCGGAAAGGCCGGATCAATGGTGCGCGCATACCAGTCTTCAGTCAGACCCAGAAGCAGATCGAAGATGAAATCAATCGGGGGCTGCATAACGACAAAGGCGCCATTGGGAACCAGGCGGGCGGAAATGGCATGGCCAAAATCCATATCGCCATTGAATAATTTATCCGTCGAGAGCGCTAGGGCCAGATTAAACGCAGGCCCTGAACTCGTATCCTTATTCAGCTCGAGCAATTCAATCCCTGAATCTGGGCCAATGCGCGCGGCAAGGTAGTCGAGATGTTTGCGATCTGTGCCTGCAATCGTCACTTTAACGCGATGATCCACCATATAGGGCCGTAACATGCGGATCACGGCAAGACAGCCAGGCTCAAAGACAAGAACCTTGACAGGATCAGGCTTCATTGTGGCGGCAATTGCATCGATCACCTCAGCTGCGCGCTCCAGCAGAGGCGCATAAAACAAGGTCGATGTTTCGAACTGCTCAAGTAATTGAGCGCGATAGGCGGGAGCTTGGCCAGAGCGCAAACTTTCGTCCAAATGAGCAAGAATTTTTGAGGCCAGAACCAGTTCGACACTGGCGCTGGGAAATTCTGCAGCAAATGTGGCCAGAATCAGCGCCGGATCAGGCAAGCCACTACGTGGCTCTATTCTCCACACATCCTGGTCTTGGTTGGCAGAACCGTGGCTAGCAAGTCCGGCTTGCTCAAGACAGAGCAAAAGGCTGTGCAGCAAAGGTTGCATCGATGCAGCAACAAGGCCTTTCTCAATCAGCTCTGCGACGCTCGCACTTTGTTGAGCCAGCCGATTGGCGATGATCTTATGGGCAAGGGAGCGCCCAAAAGCCTGCAGCAAGAGCCAGCTATCAGGTCGCTCTCTCTCGCTCATCTTGGTCAGAGCGGCGCTCGCCAGAGTCCGCGCATCAAACATGCGGTCGAGACGCTCAAGGCAATTGCGCTCGACATGGAAATAAAGTTGATCCGTTGAATGGCGCGACAAAATGACGGAGCGGAACAGGCCGCCATTGAGCATAGCGACAATCTCGCCATCCGCATCATAAAGCGCAAGATCAATCTTGATCGACGCATCTGTGCTGTGATCGAGCACAAGCAAACAGCGCGTGATTTCAGCATTATCTTTAAACACACGCAGACGCGCAAAACGTACCGGCAAATAAGTACGCTTCACCCCCGGCTTGTCTTCCATCACCTGAAAGAGCGGATGAAAAGCGGCATCCAGACCGGCGGGTGAGAGAATATGCGGGCGCGTGAAAGCCCCCATGGGCAGATCAGCAGTGCCAAAATCGGCCTGAATGATCTGATCATTATAGCGCATGCTGCGTACAAGCCGGAAGGATGGGCCATAATTGAGGCCAGTTTCACTAGCGCGCGCATAAACATCTTCAGCCGTTGCGCCATCAAAGGGGCGGCCTGCTGGTACAATCAACGGATCAGGATCAGGGAGGGCTTCATTAATGCGGCCACGTGCATGCAGCGTCCATTCATCGCCCGCCAATCTTTGCCGGCTCCACACATCGGTGACATGCGTATCATTGTTATAGCGCACCGAGATTTCGCGCATTGTCTCGCGCAGCAACACCAGTGGCGAGAGAATATCGAAATCTTCAATGCCTATAGGACCTGTGGGGAAGATTTCTCTGGCTACAGCCAGCAGCATTTCTGCCAGTGCTGCGCCTGGGACAACCACTTCGCCATCCACTTTGTGATCGGCCAGATAGGGCACGCAATCTGTATCGAGCAGGGTGCGCCATTCAGGTGAACCCTGTGTCAGACGTGCGCCAATCAAAGGATGACGCGGCACAGCACCATAAAGATCGAGCGCTTCATTTGTCTCGACCAGATTATAAAGCTTGTGCTGCCAGGGATAAGCAGGCAGGGGCAGACGGCCAATCAGCGGCTTGCCAAACAGACGCGCCTCATCGAGTTTGGCGCCATGTACCAGGGCGCGGGCGACGATCGCCTCAATCGGATCAAGCGCCTCATTGAGCTCTTTTTCGTCAAATGTAGGGAGATAATCACCCTTCACGCCAGCTTCACGCAATGTATCGTTGATATTGCTTCGTAAGATCGGGCGCGGGCTGATTTCAATCAGCAATGTTGCACCAAGTTGAATGGCGCTTGTCATAGCCGCATGGAAGCGCACGGGCTCGCGCACATTGCGCCACCAATATTCACTATCCAAACTTGCGCCATCAAGGACATCGCCTGTCACGCTGGAGACAAAAGTGATTTCGCTTGAGCGTGGCTTGAGTCCATCAAGCGCTTGCACCAAATCGTCATGCAAGGGGTCTAGCGCTTCATTATGGAAGGGATAATCGAGATCCAGCATGCGCACGGCAATGCGGCGCTTGCGTCCGGCTTTGGCAATCTGTTCAAGCTGTTCTGCCGGCCCTGACAGGGTAACCGAAGTCGCAGAATTCTCCGCTGCAATGGAGACTTGCTTCAATCCCAGCTCATTGAGCAGATTTTGTGTATCACCTGCATTGGAATTGGTCGCCGCCATTTTGCCAGCGCCGCGCACTCTTTCCTGCTGTTCGCTGCGTTGGAAGATGAGCCGCACTGCATCCTGCAAGCTCAGCGCGCCCGCAGCAGCTGCTGCAGCCACTTCACCCACGCTATGACCAAAGACGATGGAAGGCTGCAAGCCATAATCCGCCAAAACACTGGTCATAGCCGATTGAATGGCGAACAAAAGCGGCTGTGCCACACTTGTTAGGCCAAGGCGTGTTTCAAGCTCGGGATCATTGAGCGCCTCGATCAGGGACCAACCTGATAAATGCGCAAACAAAGCATCAATCTCTTTCAGGCGTTTGCGGAAATTTGCATTCTGCGCCAAAGCGGCGCGGCCCATGCCGACCCATTGGCTGCCATTGCCAGCATAGGCAAAGGCAATCATCGGCGCGCTGGAAGGCGCAATGCCAGCTGCCAAAGCGCGCGGTGTTTTCGCTGCCGCAAATTCCTTCAAAAGCGCAGGCACATCCTGACCCTGACGCAGGGGAATGGCGAGGCGATGGGCAAGCCGCTCCTTGCGATAGGCCAATGCACTGGCAATGGAGGCAAGCGAATTTTCTTTGGTGCTCAACACATCGGCATAATGATCTGCCTGTGCCGCAAGCGCTTCTTTCGT
>OMIJ01000276.1 GCA_900299065.1 Hyphomicrobiales bacterium | reverse complement strand
CCGTATGACCAGAGGGAAAACTGGCAAGACTGGCCGAGATCGAAAAGGCATCGAAATGAAAGGCCCCAACCATATCGAATAATTTGGGCCGCGCCCGTCCAAACAAATGTTTGAGAATTTGGGAAAACAAGCCTGACGTCAGCACCAGACTGAGCAGAAAAAATGCCCGCCCCGCATAAAGCCCCAAACTGGCCTGCGCAACAAAATTTCGGGCCTTCGCCTGCTCGAGAAGACCCGTGATGCAAAACGCGATGAGAATAAATATCAAATAGCCAGAAAGGCCCAATTGCGTGATCAGCGAAAACAGCTTGATCCAGGACTCCGGCAGATCGACAAACCATAGTACGGATTCTTCATCCCAGACCCAGCCTATAACGAACAGCCCGATCAGGGACAAGAGCACCAGCCCAGCCTCGATCTGGCGCATCTGGCCATCGCGCATCACTTTGATCAAACGCCAGCGCGCAACAAAATTCTGTGCCGCACTGAGCAGAATTTGCTTATTCGTTTGTGGCGGTTGAAGCGAACGCCTTGGGGTGAACTTCCAATTCATTTGCCCTCACTGCCCTAAGGCAAGCCGAATGTCGAGCCCGGCCAGGGTTTAATCGGGCAATCCCTTGATGAAATCTAGCACGACCCGATCAAAAGCCTCTGGCTGCTCAATACAACATGCATGGCCCGCATCAGCAATAATAGCATGGCGCGCGCCTGGGATAAGGCTGGCTGTTTCCATGCCTGCTGGCAAAGAGCCATCAAGTTCGCCATTGATCACCAATGTTGGTTGGGTGATCGAATCCAACCGCGCGCTCATATCAAAGCTGGCCCGCGCCCGAAACACTTGCGCAATCGCATGTGGCGAGAGACTGTCCACCTTCTCCACAAACAGATTGAGCACAAAGCGCCCAATAGCACTATCGGCAAAACCCGGCGCTGTATAACGACGCATCAATATGTCGAGATAGGTTTTCAGATCAAGATCAACAAAGCCACGCACGATCTCTTCAATATTGCGCGGGCCCCGGCTTGATCCACCCACCAAAATCGATCCCCGCACCATGGAGGGATGATCAAGCGCAATTTGCATTGCTATGCCCGAGCCAACACTTACACCGATAAATATAGCTCTTGTGACATCAAGATCAGCCAGAACCCCCAGCACATCTTGCGTCAGATCAGACAAAGTAAAGGGCGTTTCTGGCTTGTCGCTTCGTCCATAGCCGCGCAGATCCATCGCAATGACACGATGAAAAGCAGAGAAATGCGCGATCTGATAAAGAAACAGGCGATGATCAAACGGATTGGCATGAATGAGAACAAGTGGCGGCCCCTCGCCATAAGTTTCATAATAAATGCGCAATCCATTTGTCTGGCTATATGGCATGTCTGGCTACCATTTGGCCTTTAATTCAGGCGCAAAACTCTTGCGCCAATCATGGTGATGATCCACCACATTGTCATAGGGGCGAATATGGCTGGAATGGCTCGGATCTGATCCGCGCGGGCTCAGACCCTGTTCAACATCGCGGATCGCCTCCAGCATAAGGCGGCGCATGGCAACGATAGCTTTGTCGGATGTACCCAAAAATTCCTGACTGCGATCGACAATCTTTCCCATGCCTTCCTGAAGTGCAAAATCTTGCGTATTGACGCCGGGAATGCCTGTAAAGGTTCGGGTCTTCTGGACCCCGCGATCAATGAAATAATCATTGCTGAGATTGGCCTTGAGCCTGAATGTGCCGGGGATGAAATGCTGCGGACCCCGGCCGGCATAGACTTCGCGCTCCAGAGCATGCGCCGGATCGATGGGATAGCCTGTGTCATAGGCATAACCCCAATTATAGACATTGGTTGTCTCATCATCGATGGGAACCCAGATATGGCCGTCAATTTCTGGAATCTCGCGCAAATTGCCATCAAGCGCAGAGATAGCGCCGCGCATTTGCTGAGCGGGCATGACATAATGATAAACGCGGACATAATGCCTAGACTCACTCACCCGCCTTGTTGAGATATAGCTATAGCCATAATCCGTTTGCTCAACTTCGAGCGTGGGCGCCGTATCACGCGTGCGTACCAGATTTTTATTGCCAAGGTCATTGTTATGGGCAAAGGAGGAATGCGCTGTATCGAGCCCGCCTTCGAGCGCTTGCAGATAATTGCAATCCTCAATGGTGCGCGACACAAAGCGGTGCGTTTCAGGTGCCCGCATCCATTCATAATCAGGCGGCGCGGGGCGCTGCGCTTCAGGTCCCATATAGGTCCAGACAATGCCACCCGCCTCATATGTGGGATAGGCCTTGATCTTGACTTTGGCTTGCAGAGGCGTGCCCGCAGGCTCGGAGGGCATATCGACGCATGCGCCATGACGATCAAACTTCCAGCCATGATAGACGCAGCGCAAGCCGCAATCTTCATTGCGACCAAAAAACATCGGCGCACGCCGATGGGGACAATGCGCATCGACAAGGCCAACAGCCCCGGTGCTGTCTCGAAAGGCGATCAGATCTTCACACAACAAACGCACGCGCACCGGGGCACCATCGCGCTCTGGCAATTCACTCGACAGCAAAGCTGGAGTCCAATAGCGGCGTAATAATTCACCCCCCGGTGTGCCGGGGCCTACACGCACAAGCCGTTCATTGTCCTCAGCACGCAGCATAAGGCCTCCCCGTTTTCATCAAATTCGGTTGGTAAAATCTTGATAATTGAGCTTAGCGCGCGGATAGGTCAGCGCGCTTTGTGTCATTTTCTGATCAATACAAAGCTCTGCAAAGCGAATGCTGATCGCCTTCGTGTTGAGCACTTGTGCGCCTGTCGCCTGTGCTAATTCATCCGGATCGACCACATAGGGAATTAGCGCACCCCCCAAGGGCAGGATGATTTCGGCTCCTGTTTCATCAATCAGACCGCGAATGAGCTTTTGTGTGACATCAAACAATTCAGCTTTGCGGGCCTTCATGCCTTTGCCATAGACACCAATCGGACGGACATCACTGACAAATCGCTCCATGCCCATGGTGCGAATCAACCGCCAGACATATTTCACATGCCCCTCGACCGGCACGGTAATCCCCACGCGATCAGCCAGAACAAGAGCCGCATGCAGGCTGGTGCGAAAAGGCCCGATGACCGGAATATCCACCGCCAATCGCCCGCCATCAATGCCCGGATCAAAGGTATTGCTGCCAATCACCGCATCATAACCATTCTGGGCTGCCCAGAAAATCTTACGCACGATGGAGGGCGTTTCCATCATATGATGCAGGCCATTCATCGCCGATTGATCGCTCATGCGCTCACGCACCTCCGAGCCTTCATATTCATCGGGAAAGGCAATCTCGATCCGGGTTCCTGCGCTAGCATAGGAATTGAGCAGAGCTTCAATCTCCGCCACCTCATAGCCGGGATTTTTCGGCGCCTGATTGAGAAACATGATCCGCCGCATAAGATTTCCGCCCGCTATTGTTATTCCGCCAAAATAGAAGCTCGACCGCACAGGATCAAGCTGACATCCCTGCCCTGAGACAGATTCCGGCAGGGGTATCCGCCCGGAGAGATTGACGCAACCCAAATATAATATCATTGTAAGACTCAGAATGAGGCCCAAAGCCAAGCCATCTGACAGGGCTTCTGCGAATGGGCTGAGGATCAGAGGACCGCCAAAGCGGATGGGAGGATGACATGCCGCTGGAAACTGCGCCGAATGCCAATTTTCGCGTCTTGCCTGAGATTACTGTGGCCTCGGACACACGCGATTACCTTGCCCATGCGGCCAAACAAGCGCTCAAATATGATGATTATGAGCTGATCGTTGACATAGACGCGCATTTGCAGGAGGGCGGCTTCTGGAGTGAGATCATTGATCTGTTAGAAAATGACGTGCTCAAGCAGACCGCGCAGGAAATGATGCGTGGGCGTGGCGGCATGCCGCTGATCAATATGCAGCCCGGCATGTCCTTCCAATCCTTGGCCGGTCGCGTGCCGCATCAATCAGGCCCGATGGAGACAACAGAGGATCCAGCCAAAGCAGGCCATCGCTTTGTACAAATCGTGCGCCGCACCATTGATACAATGGGCCTCGATTATCAGGTGATCTTCCCCACTTCCATGCTGCATCTGGGCATGAATCCGATGGAGGACATTGAGATCTATCTCTCAAGGGCCTATTGCCGCTGGCTCACCGAAAAAATTCTGCCTCAGGACAAACGCATTCTGGGATTGATCTATCTGCCCTTCAACACGCCTTCCGAATGCGAAAAGCTCGTCAAGCAATATGCCCATCATCCCGGAATTGTCGGCTTCACGATTTGCGCTGTGCGTCACAAGCCTGTGCATTCCAACCAATATATGCGGCTTTATTCGATGATTGAAGAAACAGGCAAGCCGCTCATCTTCCATGCAGGGCCGCATTGGGACGATCCCTCTTTCAGCCAGCTCAATCGCTTCATCTCCATGCACGCTTTGTCTTTCGTGCATTATAATCTCATTCATATGACCAATTGGGTCATCAATGCCATGCCCGAGCGCTTTCCCAAGCTTAAAACAGTCTGGGTGGAGAGCGGACTGGCTTGGATTCCTTTCCTCATGCAGCGCCTTGATCATGAGGTGATGATGCGCCAGAGCGAGGCCCCCGGCCTCAAGCGTCTGCCCAGCGAATATATGCGCGAAATGTATTATTCGAGCCAGCCCATGGAGCGCAATGATCTTGGCCTTCTCGAAGCAACGATGAAAGCCATGAAGGCGGAGACGCAATTGCTCTATTCCTCCGACTGGCCGCATTGGGATTTTGATCCGCCGAGTTCCGTCACAGGACTGCCCTTCCTGTCAGATCAAGCCAAACGCAATATTTTGGGCCTGAATGCCGCACGCGTGTTCAATCTGCCCGTGCAACGCCTGCGCCCGCGCGCGCAAGATGTGATCCGTCAATTGCAAGAGCCGCGCAGCTGATGAGCAAGATTGACCAGATCATTGCCGATTTTGTTGCTGTGGCGCAGGCTGATTTGATGGAATTTGAGCATCCGCAAATCTCCAATGATCATCTCGCCAAAGTAATGACGGCGGCTGTGCGCCTTTATGCTGCACGTTGCGATGCTCTGGCCGAATTCCCCCCGCCCCTCGAACGCGATCAGGTGACCGCCACGGATGTGCTTGTGAGCGTGTGCGAAATGATCCGGGTTGCCGATGTGAATATGTTTGATCTGTCCATGTGGCATGGTCGGCCCCGTCCCAAACATCAAGATTGAGAATTGAAAGGTTCTGCCATGCCCGATATCATTGTTGGATCATTCGCAGATTTTGAAGATCCCGGCCGCAAGGTGGTTGATTGCAATGGCACAGAGATTGGCGTGTTCCGTATAGGCCAAGAGGTCTTTGCCTATCACAATATTTGTCCGCATCTCGACGGCCCCGCCTGTCAGGGCAAAATCCTGCCTCT
>OMIJ01000275.1 GCA_900299065.1 Hyphomicrobiales bacterium | reverse complement strand
TTTCTGGTCCAGCCATTCATTATGACGCATTTGTACCAGTTGATCGAAGGAATAGACGCCATCCCGGAAAGGGTGTTTTGCTGATTTGTCAGCTGGCAGGCGCAGCAGCCATTGCTCGGGTGTGGTGTGCAATTGCGGACCATGTGTGGTGGCCATTGTGAGAACAATTTCTGCCATTTCAATCTCCTGTCTGATCGCTTGGGTAGAGATGACATTCAATGGAATGTCCCGTCTGATGGATTGTTTGGGGGCGAATCTGGGCGCAGGGCGCGAAGGCCTTCAGGCAGCGTGGATGGAAAGAGCAGCCTGTTGGCGGATTAAGCGGATCAGGAAATCCGCGGCCTAAGTGCAAATCCGGCAGATCAAGCTCAGGCTCAGGAGTCAGCACAGATCCCAGAAGGGCTTGCGCATAGGGATGACGTGGTGCAGCCAAAATAGTGCGCGCAGTGCCAAGCTCCACAATGCGACCCATATACATCACCGCGACTTTGTCGGCGACATAATCGAGAATGCCCAGATCATGAGTGATGAATAGATAAGTCAGATTATGGCTGGCCCGCAGATCTTTTAAAAGATTCAGGATTTGCGCCTGAACGGAGACATCGAGCGCCGATGTAGGCTCGTCGCAAATCAAAATCTCGGGCTTGATGATCAGGGCGCGTGCAATGGCTACTCTCTGACGTTGCCCACCAGATAATTGGCTGGGATAGGAATGTTTGAGACGGGGCGGCAGGCCGACTTCCGACATGATTTGTTCGAGCGCCAGATTGCGTTCGCTCTGCGTGCCTATGCCATGGGCTTCCAGCGGCAGAGTGATGATCTGGCCAATGGTTTTGCGCGGATTGAGAGAGGAATAGGGATCTTGAAAGATCGGTTGAATTTTGCGCGAGAGTTCATGCCTATCAATGCTATGAATGGGCCGCCCGTCAATGAGGATTTCGCCGGCAGTTGGCTTCATCAGTCCCAGCATCATGCGGGACAGGGTTGTTTTGCCGCTACCAGATTCGCCAACTATGCCCAGCACTTCGCCGCGTTCAACAATGAGGTTGATATCTTCGCAGGCGCGCAAGGGCCGGGCTTTGCGCAATATCCCTCCTCCAACATCGAAAATGCGTGAGAGATTGCGCACTTCAAGTGCCGGTTTGCTGCTATGGGTGGTCTTGCTCAAGGTTGCACTCATCACAGCGCGGCCTCCGCTGTGGGGCTTATCCCGCTCTTGGCATCGATCAGGCAGCGATAGCTATGGCCGGTGCTAGCCTCTCGCAAGTCAAGATTTGTGCTGGCGCAGTCAGGTTGCGCCCATTGGCAGCGATTACGAAAGCTGCAGCCTTTGATTTCGCCAATCAAGGAGGGCACAAGGCCAGGAATAGAGCCAAGGCGCCTGTCGGCAATTGACTCATTTTGTCTTTGTGAAGCATGGGTTGGAATGCAGCTCAAAAGGCCTTTTGTGTAGGGATGGCGGGGATGACGAAAGACGTCCAGACCCGTGCCAGTCTCAACAATTTTGCCTGCATACATGACAGCAAGACGATCGGCCATGCGCGCGACAATGCCCAGATTATGAGTAATCAGAATAATGGCCATGCCAAATTCTTTTTGCAGCTTGATCAGCAATTGCAGGATTTGTACCTGCACTGTGACGTCTAGCGCTGTTGTGGGCTCATCGGCGATGATGAGCTTGGGCTCGCACATTAAAGTCATAGCGATCATCACGCGTTGACGCAGGCCACCCGAGAGCTGATGGGGGAATTGTTGCATACGCAAGGCGGGGGACATAATGCCAACCCTTTGCAGCATATATTCAGCTCTTTCGCGTGCTTCTTTGCGCGAGGCCTTGCGATGGCGCAGATAGACTTCTTCCATCTGATTGCCGATTGTATACACAGGATTGAGCGAGGTCATCGGATCCTGGAAGATCATGCCCAGGCGGTCGCCGCGTAATTCGGCCATTTGTTTTTCACTGAGTTTGAGCAGATCCTGTCCTTCAAACTCTAATCTATTGGCAGTGATTTTTGCACTGCGCGGCAAAAGACGCATGAGGGCAAGTGAAGTCATCGTCTTGCCACATCCTGATTCACCGACGATACAAAATGTCTCACCTGCTTTGACTGAAAAATCGATTGATTGCACAGCATGCAGGGCGCCAGCAGGCAAAGCCAGATCGACACTTAAACCCGACACCTGCAAAAGGGGGCGCTCGCTTGCATTTGTCGATTGTGTCAGGGTCTTGCTGTCCATGTCAGGGCTGATCATGGTCGCTCCTAATTACGCCCTTCGGGCGCAGTGACATCACGCAAGCCATCGCCTGCCATATTGATCGCAATGACCAGCAGGAAGATTGCAAATCCTGGAATAGCGATCAGATGCGGTTTGAAGAACATAAAATTGCGCGCTTCGGAGATCATTAGTCCCCACGATGGTTCTGGCGGCTTAATCCCCAGACCCAGAAAGGACAGAGCTGCTTCGATCAGGATGACAATCGCAATTTCGAGGCTGGCAATGACAATGATTTGGTTCATCACATTGGGGAGCAGCTCGCCGATAATAATTCTTGTCTGGGATGCGCCGACTGCACGTGCGGCGGTGATAAAATCATTGCTGCGAACTTGCTGGGCTACGCTGCGCGTGACAACGGCATAACGATCCCAGGTCAGAAATCCCAGTATCAGCACCAGGGCAGTTACAGATCCGCCGACAATGCTAACCAGAGACAAAGCAATCAATAGACCGGGCAATGCAAGTTTGACATTGATCAGATAAACGACAAATGAGTCGACGCGGCCACCAAAAT
>OMIJ01000274.1 GCA_900299065.1 Hyphomicrobiales bacterium | reverse complement strand
TTTTTTCAAGCAGAAGACGGCATACGAGATAGCGTAGCGTCTCGTGGGCTCGGAGATGTGTATAAGAGACAGGACCGTGGCTATGGGAACCGGTCAAGACTTCGACCGTCCCCACCGGATTGACCCGCACTTCAGCCGATTCCCACAAGCCCACGCCAGCACCAAGCGAACCAACAGCCGCAGAAGGCGCTATGCCGCAGGCTTCAATATAAGCAGAAATGCCAATGCCGCGCAGCAGACCCTTTTTGGCCGACTCTTGTTTGCGCTGAGCAATGTTTTTATAATCGGCCATCTCCAGCGCTTTATCGAGCGAGGCTTGATAATTCCCAGCATCATAGCACATGATGACCGGTGTCTGATGCGGGAAGGAGCGGATGAAATTCTTCGAGCGGAAGGCGGCCGGATCCTGCCCAATCTCGCGAGCGGCCACTTCTACCAGACGCTCAATGACAAAAGTCGCCTCGGGCCGCCCCGCCCCGCGATAGGCATCAACCGGAGATGTATTGGTATAAATGCCATCGACTTCGACATAAATCGCCGGAATGTCATATTGGCCAGACAACAGCGGCGCATAAAGGTAAGTTGGCACGGCCGATGCAAAGGTAGATAAATAAGCGCCCAGATTGGCCTTGGTCTTCACCCGCAGCCCTAAAATCTTGCCCGATTGATCGAGCGCCATTTCTGCATGGGTGAGATGATCACGCCCATGCGCATCTGACAAAAAGGCTTCCGTGCGATCACCCGTCCATTTGACCGGACGACCCACTTTCTTGGCGGCCCAAACGCAGACCGTCTCTTCGGCATAGATGAAGATCTTCGAGCCGAAGCCACCACCCACATCTGGCGCAATCACTCTGAGCTTGTGTTCAGGCGCAATACCAATAAAGGCCGAGAGCACAAGGCGCGCCACATGCGGATTCTGACTTGTGGTATAGAGCGTGAAGGAATCTGCACCAGAGTCATAATCACCAATTGCAGCGCGTGGTTCCATCGCATTGGGCACGAGCCGATTATTGACGATATCAAGCCGCGTGACATGAGCAGCTTTCTTGAAGGCCGCATCAGCAGCTGCCTGATCTCCCAAATGCCATTGATAGACGCGATTATCCTGCGCCACATCATGCACTACAGCTGAGCCCGCACGAACGGCCGCTTCCATATCAACCACGGCAGGCAAAACTTTATATTCAACCTTGACTTGCTCGGCAGCAATGCGGGCCAGCTCCAATGTCTCGGCAATCACGACAGCAACATGATCACCTACATAACGCACCTTGCCTTGCGCAAGAGCCGGATGCGCTCCCGCCTTCATCGGCGAGCCATCCTTGGAATGGATCATCCAGCCACAGATCAATCCACCAATCTTGTCAGCTGCAATATCATCCCCGGTGAAAATACCCAGAACGCCCGGCATGGACTGCGCTGCGCTTGCATCAATCTTTTTAATCTCTGCATGGGCATGCGGCGAGCGAATGAAAAAGGCATGCGCCTGACCGGGGCGATTAATATCGTCAGTGTAATGACCCTTGCCGGTCAAAAAACGAAAATCTTCTTTACGGACAACTGATGCACCAATGCCTGTCTCACTCATCATAGCCTCCCTAGAAGCGGATGTTGCCGGACGTGATATTGTCTAAAATTGTATATTTTAAATAAGAAAGAGGAGCGTGAACTCACGCCCCCATAGCAGCGCCGCCAGCGACAATCGCCTTGACGATATTATGATAGCCAGTGCAACGGCAAATATTGCCTTCCAATTCCTCGCGCACTGTCTTTTCTTCGAGCCGCGAACCATTGCGATTTACAATGTCGATAGCCGACATGATCATTCCGGGTGTGCAAAAGCCACATTGCAGACCATGATTTTGCCGAAAGGCTTCCTGCATGGGATGCAGCTTGCCATCCTTGGCAAGACCTTCAATGGTCGTGACATGGACTCCTTGCAATGAAACGGCCAAAGCCGTGCAAGATTTGATCGACTGATCATTGACCATGACAACGCAAGCGCCGCACTGGCTCGTATCACAGCCCACATGGGTACCTGTCAGACGAAGATTTTCGCGCAGAAACTGAACCAGCAGCGTTCTTGACTCAACATCGGCACTGACCGCTTTTCCATTTACCGTCATGGCAACGACTGGCATGGTTTCCTCCATAAAGCCAACATCCGAGAGGACGTTCTAAAATTAATTCAAGGAGACCGTGAGAACCGGATCACGGCCGGGATTTACTTTACATTGATCAGATATGCCCTTTTTCAAGTCGCCCGCCAAGGGGTCAATACCCCCGACCTAAGGTCAATAGGCGCAAAACAGCACGCGAGGGCCAAAGATAAAGAAATTAACCCTCGAATTGCTTGACGAAATTGGCAAAGAATGTGTCCGCATTCTTTTTTGCCACGCCATCGATCAGCCGGGCTCCCAATTGGGCAATCTTGCCACCCACATTGGCCTCGACATCATAACGCAGCACAGTGGTACCAGCCTCCCCCTCACTCAAGGTGACTTTCGCCCCGCCCTTGGCAAATCCGGCAATACCGCC
>OMIJ01000273.1 GCA_900299065.1 Hyphomicrobiales bacterium | reverse complement strand
TGTGAAAGTTCATCGAGATGAATCAGGACCCCTCCACAACCCAAACGCAAAACCAGAACCAGGGCGATCAGGCCTGGACAAATCCCAATGGTTTGGCGAATGAGGCGGAGATAGAGGCTGAAACGCCAATCCCGCCACGCTCATTTGGTCGACGCATTCTCGATGCTGGACGCGATCTCATGCGCACGCGGATTGATAAATCGGGCTGGCGCATTCGCATTGTTGCAGGTGGATTTATCTGTCTTTATCTCGTGATTGCCGGCAAACTTGTTTATCTAGCTGGCAAGCCCGATCCGCAAAGCCTCAGACGCATTGCTTCGGAAGCCAGCTCAGGTGTGCGCCCCGAAATTCTCGATCGTAATGGCGAAATTCTCGCTACCGATGTCAAGACTATGTCGGTCTTTGCCGAACCACGCCGCCTGATCGACAAAGACGAAGCTGTCGAATTGCTCACAGCCGTTCTGCCCGATGTGAATGCAAAGGAATTGCGTGATCGCCTGATGTCTCGCAAAGGCTTTGTCTGGGTCAAACGTGGCATTTCGGCCAAAGAACAGCAGGAGGTCTTTCGCCTTGGCTTGCCCGGCGTTGGTTTCGTACCCGAAAACAAACGCGTCTATCCCAATGGTCCGATTGCCTCGCATATTCTCGGCTTCACCAATGTGGATAATGTCGGCATTGCTGGAATCGAGAAATATATCGACTCCATAGGACTGTCTGAGCTCAATGGGGCTGGCTTTCGCATGACAGCCGATGACTTGAAACCCATCACGCTCTCGCTGGATCTCAAAGTCACCCATGCTTTGCGCGATGAAATGGTCAAGGGCATTGAGCGCTATAAGGCCAAGGCAGGTGCTGCGGCGATCATGGATGTCAACACAGGCGAAGTCATCGCTTTGGCCTCCCTGCCCGATTATGACCCCAACAATCCAGTAGATGCTCTCGATCCCAATCGCATCAACCGCATGTCTGTTGGCGTGTTTGAGATGGGCTCAACCTTCAAGGCGCTCACTTTGGCCATGGCGCTTGATGCGAATAAAGTGAACCTCTCCACGCGCATTGATGCACGCGCGGCTTTGCGTTATGGCCGCTTCACCATTCATGATTTCCATGCGCAAAATCGCGCTTTGAGTGTGTCGGAAGTCTTCACTTATTCATCTAACATTGGCACAGCGCGCATTGCTTTGATGATGGGTGTTGAGGCGCATAAAGCCTTTTTGCGCAAAGCGGGCCAATTGGATCGTATGCGCACGGAATTGCCCGAAAGCGCCGAGCCGCTTGTGCCAAAGAATTGGGGCGAGCTGAACACAATGACCATTGCTTTCGGGCACGGACTTGCTGTTGCACCCTTGCAGGCCATGATGGCTGTTTCAGCCCTGTCAAATGGCGGTTATTTGGTGACACCGACTTTCCTCAAGCGTGATCAGGCTGAGGCGATGAAGAATGCGCCGCGCATCATCAAGCCTGAAACAAGCGAAGCCTTGCGCTATCTCATGCGGCTCAATGCAGAAATAGGCTCTGCAAAAGCCATCGACATAAAAGGCTATTATGCTGGCGGCAAAACAGGCACAGCCAATAAAGTTGTCAATGGGCGTTATTCGAATGATCGTGTCTTCACCACATTCACCGCAATCGCGCCCTCCGACAAACCCAAATATCTCTATCTGACTGTGATGGACGAACCCCAGGCCACAGCTGAGACACATGGCTATCGGACAGCCGCCTGGAATGCAGGCGCCGTGACGGGCAAGATCATTGAGCGCACTGGACCTCTCTTGGGTCTGCCCCCGCGCTTTGAGACGCCAGTTCAGCCCTTCCCCCTGCTCGCCAAATTAGGCGTTGGTCTCACCACAGGAAGCACGACACGCTAATGCTTTTGCGCGAACTCATGTCCCCGCACAGATTGGACGCCCGCTTGGGCGATCAATCCGTTTTGGGCATCAGCGCTGATAGCCGCACAATTGCAGCAGGCTTTGTCTTTTTTGCTATTCCCGGCACAAAGAATGATGGCCTGAGCTTCGCCACGCAAGCAGTAAAGCAAGGTGCCATTGCCATTGTTGCTTCTAACACTGCGGCAACACAAATTGCCAATGTGCCAATCATTGTTGTTGAAGATGTGCGCCTGGCTTTGGCGCAAGCCGCTGCGCGCTTTTATCCGCGCCAACCTGCCCTAATTGCCGCTGTGACTGGCACAAGTGGCAAAACTTCAGTGAGCGTGTTCACACGACAGATTTGGGCCCATCTTGGTCATCAGGCAGCCGCATTGGGCACGACGGGTTTGATTGCACCCTCCGGCGCAACCTATGGCTCACTGACAACCCCTGATCCTGTGACCTTGCATCAAACACTCGACAACCTCAGTGCAGATGGTATCACGCATTTGATCATGGAAGCCTCTTCACACGGGCTTGATCAACGCAGACTTGATGGCGTTCGTTTAACTGCTGGCGCCTTCACCAATCTCAGCCGCGATCATCTCGACTATCACGTAACACTTGAAGCTTATCTCAAAGCTAAACTGCGCCTGTTTGAAGTTTTACTTCAGCCCGGACAAGCTGTCGTCATAGACGCCGACAGCGAAATTGCCCCGCGTGTGATTGAAGCCTGCCAAAAGCGCGGGCTGAATATTTTCACCATTGGACGCAAGGGCAAGGATTTGCAGATTAAGCAATCTCAGCCATCGCCAACAGGTACGCATCTGCAATTGCAATATGAGGGTGCGCTTCATGCCATCAACTTGCCTCTGTCGGGCGATTTCATGGCCTCCAATGCTCTTGTTGCCGCAGGTCTTGCGATTGTAACAGGCGGCGCGCCCGCCTCAGTCTTTCACGCGCTCGAACATTTGACTGGCGCGCCCGGGCGTCTAGAAAAAATTGCTACCTATCACAATGCGCCTATCTTTGTTGATTATGCGCATAAGCCCGACGCGCTCGAAAAAGTTCTACTAGCTGCGCGACCCCTCACACACGGTCGATTGATCCTTGTCTTTGGCTGCGGCGGTGATCGCGATCAGGGCAAACGCCCGATCATGGGCGAAATTGCTGCACGCCTCGCTGATATAGTGATCATCACGGATGATAATCCGCGCTCGGAAGATCCTGCGCTTATTCGCAAAGCCATTCTCGCTGCAACCCCTGGCGCAAGCGAGATTGGCGATCGCGCCAATGCCATTGCAGCTGCCATCGCACTTTTGCAGGACGGCGATGCATTGATCATTGCTGGCAAGGGTCATGAAACAGGCCAGATCATCGGCACGCGAACTCTCCCCTTTTCAGATCATGAAACCATTCGCGCCCTGGTAAAGGAGCAAGCGGCATGAACCCGTCATTTCTCTGGTCTGGCCTTGGCCTTGTCTCCGGTTTGCAGGCGCGCCTGAGCGGTGCAGTTCCGCAAGGCGTAAAGGGCATATCGATTGATACACGCACTTTGAACCCGGGCGATCTTTATGTCGCCATTAAGGGCGAAACCAATGACGGGCATGATTATGTAGCCAACGCCTTCGAAAAGGGCGCAACAGCCGCGGTGATTGATGAAGCCCATGCTGAGGCACTCAAGGGACTTGGTTCACTCTACATTGTCAACAATACGCTTGGCGCGCTGGAAGCTCTGGGCCGCGCTGCGCGACAACGCACGCAAGCCCGCATCACCACCATCACTGGATCGGTTGGCAAAACTAGCACGAAAGAGGCGCTGCGCATCGTGCTGGAAGACAATGGGCGCACGCATGCATCAGTTGCATCTTATAATAATCATTGGGGCGTGCCGCTCACATTGGCGCGCATGCCTGCCGAGACGCAATTTGGAATTTTTGAAATCGGCATGAATCACGCCGGCGAAATCACGCCTCTGACCAAAATGGTGCGCCCGCATATCGCTATCATCACAACCATAGCGCCGGTCCACCTTGAGAATTTTGATTCCATCGATGGCATTGCCGATGCCAAAGCCGAGATCTTCTCCGGCCTCGAAGCAGACGGCATTGCCATTCTGCATCGCGATATTGCTCAATATGACCGCCTCGTGCGTCAAGTAGGCGATGCGCAAGTCCTGAGTTTTGGCGAGGATGAAAACGCCGATGCGCGTTTGATCGAGTGCAAATCCAATTCAGAAGGTCAGGACATTAGTGCCATCATTCAGGGCATGCGCATCAGCTATCATCTGGGTGCGCCTGGCCGTCACATGGCGATCAATTCTCTGGCGATCTTATTGGCTACAAAAAGTCTAGGACTTGATCTTGCCAGAGCCGCTCACTCACTCAGCAGCTTCAAGTCCCCAAATGGGCGCGGCGCTCGTTTTGAATTGCCAATCCAGAACGGCACATTCACTTTGATTGATGAAAGCTATAATGCCAATCCAGCCTCCATGCGCGCGGCCCTCACACTCCTTGGTGAGATAGACGTGAAGGGCCGTCGTATCGCGATATTGGGCGATATGCTCGAACTTGGCCCCAATAGCGCTGATCTCCATAAGGGCCTGATCGAGCCCATTCTCGCCAACAAGATTGATCGTGTGTTTGCTTCTGGCCCAATGATGAAACATTTATTTGATGCCCTGCCCGCAGACATCAAAGGCGAATGGACGGCAGAGGCGCAATCTCTGGTGAGCCCGCTCACACAAACGATCAAACCCGGCGATGCCCTCATGATCAAAGGATCCAATGGCAGTCGCATGGGCCCTGTCGTTGCAAAGCTCAAAGAAATTTTCACAGCTGAACAGACAAAAGCGGATTAGGATAGACAATGCTCACTTGGCTGACGGAGTTGCAGGCCTATTTCGGACCCTTCAATCTGTTCCGTTACATTACCTTTCGCGGTGCTGGGGCAACGGCCACGGCTTTGCTCTTTGTATTTTTCTTCGGGCCAAGAATCATTTCAGCCTTGCGATTGAAACAGGGCAAAGGCCAGCCCATTCGTGAAGATGGCCCGCAAACACATTTGCTGACCAAAAAAGGCACGCCAACCATGGGCGGCCTAATGATCCTCTCTGGCCTTGTTGTCTCGATCATCCTATGGGCGAGCCCGAAAAGCGCCTATGTGTGGATTGTGCTGTTCGTCACGATCGGCTTTGGGGCGATCGGCTTTTATGATGATTATCTCAAAGTCACAAAGCAATCGCACAAGGGCTTTTCAGGCCGCGCGCGGCTAATTTTGGAATTATTAATTGGTCTGCTGGCCAGCTATTTTATGATGTGCGCCAGCGCCAGCCCGCCAATCAATTCCTTCGGCGATCTCACTCAGGCCCTTGCCGCACCCTTTACTTATGACACGCCTGCCACACGCCTGGCTGTGCCTTTCATCAATGGCTATGTCACCGATCTACACTGGCTCTTCCCAATCTTTGGCGCGCTAGTGATTGTCGGTGCTGGTAATGCTGTCAATCTCACCGATGGTCTTGATGGTCTGGCGATTGGACCAGTGATGATTGCCGCTGGTGCTTTTGGTACGATTTCTTATCTCGCGGGCCATGCTTTCATGTCGAGCTATCTTGGCATTAATTTTGTCAATGGCGTTGGCGAACTGGCTGTAATTTCCGGCGCGCTGATTGGCGCAGGTCTTGGTTTTCTTTGGTTCAATGCACCCCCGGCTCAAATCTTCATGGGCGATACGGGCTCGCTGGCATTGGGAGGCCTGCTGGGAACAATTGCCGTTGCCATCAAACACGAATTCGTTCTCGCTATCGTTGGCGGCCTCTTCGTGATCGAGGCGCTTTCAGTGATCGTGCAAGTTACCTCATTCAAGCTTACCGGAAAGCGCGTCTTTCGCATGGCGCCCATCCATCACCATTTCGAGCAATTGGGCTGGACCGAACCACAAATCGTGATCCGCTTCTGGATCATCTCTTTCGTTTTGGCTTTGATTGGCCTGTCGACCTTGAAAGTGCGCTAAATGACACCTGTCACGCATTTTGCTGACAAGAAAGTCGCGCTGTTCGGACTCGGAGGATCGGGTCTTGTGACAGCGCAGGCGCTTGTGCAAGGCGGGGCGATTGTGACTGTGTGGGATGACCAAATCCAAGCGCGCGATAAAGCCAGTGCCATTGGCCTGAACGTGCGCGATTTACAAACTGAAGATTGGACGCAATTCAGCGCGCTCATTCTTGCCCCCGGCGTGCCTTTGACGCATCCAACGCCGCATTGGACAGTTGCAAAAGCTAAATCGACTGCAATCGAAATCATCGGTGATATCGAATTATTCTGCCGCGAGCGCGCCAGCCTGGCACCGCAGGCGCCTTTCATCGCCATCACCGGCACAAATGGCAAATCAACAACAACCGCACTCATCGCCCACATCTTGCGCAGCGCCGGTCATGATGTGCAGCTGGGCGGCAATATAGGCACGCCCATTCTGGCACTGGAACCCCCTGCGCCAAACAGATTTCATGTGATCGAATGTTCGTCCTTTCAGATTGATCTGACGCCCTCGCTCAATCCCACGATTGGCATTATCACCAATCTCTCGCCTGATCATCTTGATCGTCATGGCTCGATGGAACATTATGCTGCCGTGAAAGAAAGATTGCTGGTGCAATCAGACATAGCTTTGTTCAGCCTAGATGATGCTTTCTCTCGCGCCATTGGCGAGCGTCTGCAGCATCATCAAAAGGTCCGCGCCATTGCAATCTCTTTGCATGAGAATCCGCAAAACGGGTTTTATGTCGAGGGTCAAACAATCCTTGCTCACCTTGATGGCACAAAGACTTTGGGTCATCTCGCTGGCCTTCGCACTCTAAGAGGTGCACATAATGCGCAAAATGCCGCTTTTGCCGCTGGTGCTGCGCATCTCCTGCATCTCTCGCAAGATGAGATTCAGCATGGCTTGAGCAGTTTTCCAGGCCTTGCCCATCGCATGGAAGAAGTCGGCCGCATAGGCCATGTGCTCTTCATCAATGATTCAAAGGCAACCAATGCCGATGCCGCAGAAAAGGCGCTTTTATCCTTTGAAGATATGTTCTGGATCCTTGGTGGCAAAGCTAAGGAAGGCGGCATTGCAAGCCTGCAATCGCTTTTTCACAAAATCAAAAAGGCCTATCTGATCGGCGATGCAGCGCAGGATTTTGCCAAATCTTTGGAGGGTCACGTCCCCTATATTCAGTGCGGCACTTTGGATGTGGCTCTGAAAGCCGCTGCACATGATGCATTGGCTAGCAAGGTGCCTGAGGCCGTTGTCCTTCTGTCGCCAGCTTGTGCATCTTATGATCAATTTTCCAATTTCGAAGTGCGCGGCAATAAATTCCGCGAAGCAGTCACAGCGCTTGTTGCGCAACATAAAGTGAATTGAGGTTATCATGGTGTCTCGTACCGAACGCTCAAGTTTTGCAGATTGGTGGTGGACGGTTGATCGCTGGCTGCTGAGCGCTCTCGTCGCACTTATGGTGATTGGGCTTGTGCTGATCATGGCCGGTAGCCCGCCTGTGGCCGAGCGCCTTGGCCTATCGAGCTTTCACTTCGTCAATCGCCAGATTGCCTATCTCATTCCAGCTGGCCTCTTGATGGTGGCAACCTCCTTTCTCTCGCCACGCTATGTGCGCCGCGCCTCTTTATTGATCTTCGTGATCAGCATGGCGCTGATTTTTGCCGCTCTCCTGTTTGGTCAGGAAGTCAAAGGTGCGCGGCGCTGGATTTTTGGGATTCAGCCCTCAGAATTCATCAAACCTGCTTTTGTCATACTCGCAGCCTGGGCCTTTTCAGAAGGGGCAAGACGGCAGGATGTGCCGGGCAATCTGCTGGCATTGATTCTTCTACCCGCCACCATTGTGCCTTTGATTCTACAACCTGACTTTGGTCAAACCATGCTCATTTCTGTTGTCTGGGCGAGCTTGTTTTTCATGGCAGGCCTGCATTGGTTCTGGGTCGCAGGCATTGGCGGCATTGGCGCAACGGGCGTTGTCATGGCCTATCGCTTTGTGCCGCATGTGCGCGCGCGCATCGAAAAATTCCTCGATCCCGGCAATGGTCCGGGCGCCAGCGATACGTTTCAGGTCGATACAGCAATGGAAAGTTTCATTTCCGGCGGCTGGCTCGGCAAGGGCCCGGGCGAGGGCACATTCAAACGCATCCTGCCTGATAGCCACACCGACTTCATCTTTGCTGTGACGGGTGAAGAATTCGGCATCATCGCCTGTCTGCTGATTGTGGCTTTGTTCAGCTTCATCGTATTGCGCGGCCTCCTCAATGCGATGCGCAATGAAGATTCCTTCTGTCGTTTTGCGGCTGCAGGGCTGGTGGTTTTATTTGGAATTCAAAGCACCATTAATATGGCCGTCAATCTGCAACTCATGCCCGCCAAAGGCATGACGCTACCCTTCATCTCCTATGGCGGCTCTTCCCTCATCTCGCTTGCACTCGCAATGGGCTTTTTGATTGCTGTCA
>OMIJ01000272.1 GCA_900299065.1 Hyphomicrobiales bacterium | reverse complement strand
TCCTGAAAGACTTTGCGCACGGTCTCGAGATAAAATTCTGCCGTCAAATCGAGCACGGCAAAATATTCATCATAGAAAGCCTTTTTAGCCTCTGCCTTAGCTTGGTCACCGCGCGCGAGATGTTCATATAATTCGACATGCGCCTGAATATGACGTTGCAAATTCATGCCCATGAAAGCCGACAATTGCAAAAATCCCGGATAGACGCGACGACCGGCTCCGGCAAAACGCAATGGAACCTGCGCAATCAGATTGCGCTCAAACCAATCCATCGACTTGCTACAGGCCAGCTCATTGACCTTGGTGGGATTAACGCGCGTATCAATCGGACCGGCCATTAAGGTCATGCTGCGCGGCTGGGCAGGATTGTTTTGCTCAGCCATGACAGAGGCAGCAACAAGGGCCTGAACGCAGGGTTGGCAGACAGCAACGATATGGGCGCCTGGTCCGAGAATCTCGAGAAAGCGAATGATGTAATCGACATAATCATCAAAGCCGAAACGGCCCTCGCTGAGAGGAACATCGCGCGCATTATGCCAGTCCGTCACATAGACATCATGTTCGGTGAGTAGGGTTTTAATTGTGCCGCGCAAGAGTGTCGCATAATGGCCCGACAAAGGCGCAATGAGCAGAACGCGGGGTTGTTTGTGATCGCTTTGCTTGCGAAAGCGCAACAAGGAGGCAAAAGCAGCCTTATGCACCACTTCTTCGCTGACTGGCACATCGGCATTACCGACTCTGACGGAGCGAATATCAAAGTCAGGCCGGGCATGGGTGAGTGTGGCGCGCACCATCATCTGATAAGCGGCGGACAGAGGCTGAAGTGCCGAGCGATCAAAGATCGAGCTGAACGGGCCATCGAGCATATCGACGGCAATCTGAGCAAAGGCCCGCATAGGGCCCATCAGATCTGTCTGCGCTTGGTAAGCTTCATAGATCATTGACACCACACGCAAAGTTCAGGTCAGATCCCATCTTCCGGATCAGTCTGCCCCCTTAAGGTAAAGGATTTTTCCGGACTATACGAGCCTTAATCGGCATGATTTCCGCTTTGAGCCTAAAGAATGATGACGATTATCCTAAAGAATGACGATTTTTGACTAAAACATGCTGCAAGTTTCATCAGTCTGGAAGAAAAAACGGCGTCTGGCACTTTTTTGGGCCCCGAATAGGAGCCCCGACCACGGGAAAAAGACATGAGCAAAGCTTCTTTGACCATAAGCAGTAAAAATTATTCATCCTGGTCATTGCGCGGATGGCTGTTGTGCCGAATGGCCGGCCTAGAATTTGACGAAGTCCAGTTACCTATCGACGATCCAGACTCACGAGCCGAGCTTTTATTGCTGTCGCCTTCTTTTCTCGTCCCCCGCCTTATCCATGGTCCAGTTAAAGTCTGGGATACTCTGGCTATAGCCGAATATCTGGCCGAGACCTTTCCAATGGCCGGCTTGCTTCCACACGATGTGGCGCAGCGAGCCCATTGCAGGGCCATTTCAGGGGAGATGCATTCCGGATTTACAAATCTACGCGCCGCACTGCCAATGAATCTTCGTGCCCATTATCCCGGCTTTAAAGTTTGGGCCGGAGCGCAAGCGGATGTCGAGCGTGTGCTGAGCATTTGGCGAGATTGTTTAAAAACTTATGGAGGACCATTTTTATTTGGCTCAACGCCCTCAATAGCTGATGCCATGTATGCGCCGGTATGCACGCGTTTTGTCACTTATGATGTTCAGCTCGACGCAATGTGCGCGCAGTACCGCGATAACATCCTGGCGCTTCCCTCTATGCAAGACTGGATCCAACAAGCGCTTGATGAGCCTGCTGAGCTCGAAGAATTAGATGCCGAGTTTTAAAATGCGCTGTTTGAACACGAAAGCGGGTTATCCCGCTCGCACTGTGGCAAAGGCCCAATCGAGCCATTGAGTGAGCACAGCAATATCGCTGCTCTCAACCGTTGCGCCACACCAGATTCGCAGACCAGGCGGCGCATCACGATAAGCATCAATATCAAAAGCAACGGCTTCCGTTTCAAGAAGCGTAGTAATCTTTTTGACAAAAGAGGCTTGCGCTTCCCCCGAAAGGGCTGTGACGGCCGGATCAATGATCTGCAAACACACGCTGGTATTGGATTGCGTGCGAGGATCGCGCGCAAGAAAACTAATCCAGGGCGTGCGTGCGACCCAATCGGCAATAACCTTGTGATTAGAATCAGCCCGACCAATCAAACCTTCAAGGCCACCAATCGTCTGCGCCCATTTGAGCGCATCAATGTAATCCTCGACGCAGAGCATGGAGGGCGTATTGATCGTATCGCCGACAAAAATTCCCTCAATTAATTTTGTGTCATTGGTCAGGCGGAAGATCTTGGGAATGGGCCAGGAGGGTTGATAAGTAGTCAAACGCTCAACTGCACGTGGGCTGAGCACAATCATGCCATGGGCAGCTTCACCTCCCAGCACCTTTTGCCAAGAAAAGGTGACAACATCGAGCTTGGGCCAATCCAAATTTTGAGCAAAAGCGGCAGACGTCGCATCGCAAACCGTTAGGCCCTTTCGATCTTGCGGGATCCAATTGCCATTGGGGACACGCACGCCCGAGGTTGTGCCGTTCCAAGTAAAGATAACATCATGATCAAAATTGACTGAGCTGAGATCAGGCAGGTGACCATAATCGGCACGAATGGCGCGCGTATTGGGCAGATGCAATTGCTTGACGACATCGGTGACCCAACCCTCGCCAAAGCTCTCCCAGGCCAGCATATCAACGCCGCGGGCGCCAAGCAGGGTCCAGAGTGCCATTTCAACGGCGCCTGTATCAGATGCCGGGACAATGCCAATGCGATAATCTTGAGGAACCTCCAGAACCTCTCTGGTCAGATCAATGGCCAATTGCAGCTTGGTCTTACCGATCTTATGACGATGCGAGCGACCCAAAGGCGCATCAGCAAGGGCCTGCAGACTCCAGCCCGGGCGCTTGGCACAGGGGCCTGAGGAAAAATTCGGGCAATTGGGCTTCTGGCCGGGTTTTGTGAGGCTCATCCATGCAATCCTGACGATGGCCGCCTCAAAGAGGCGCTCTCCTGCAAGGGCGATACGCCCTGCAGGCCCCCAAGGTCAAGCCGACAGGAAGAGGAGATCCCTGATCAGGCCCTCTCAATCCACCATATAACGGAAGCCTATGCGCACATCTTGCGAATAGCGCCGAACCTTGCTGTCACCAAAATTCAAATAACGATAGCCTACATCGAGCTTGGCATTGGGCGAAATATCCAGTGCCACACCCGCCATACCTGCCCAAGCAAGATGATATTCTAAAGAGGTAAACCGCTTGTTCCAATTGGGCGAAGTGATTGTTGAAACGGGCGTAGTTGTATTGGGAATAGTGGGTTGAGGATTGAGCGCGGATAATCCACTCATCCAGATATTCGGGGCCGTGCCTGGAGTCCATTTGGGCTCATATAAGAGGCCATTATCATTGGAATAGAAATTATCATTGCCACTCGTCGAAATTCTTACGACACCGGCACCGGCACCGACATAGGGTGTCACCTTCCACCAGGTCCCCAAATCAACATAGGCATTGCCTAATAAAAACATATTGCGGGTTGTGGCTGTTCTTGTTTCAGAACAGGTTCCAACCTGCTCGGACCAAGAATAACCCAACGGCGTCAAAGGCGCTACGCCTGTGACGGGATCTTTCCTTGTATCTTGGACTACAATCAAGCTCGCGGGG
>OMIJ01000271.1 GCA_900299065.1 Hyphomicrobiales bacterium | reverse complement strand
GTAAATTCTGGCGATCCTCTGCGCTCCAGGGCTTTACAAGATCCCAGGCCGCATCAAGCGCGATTTGATCATAGAGAAAGCCGGTGAAGAAGGCCGAGAATGCGGCAATATGATCGGGCGGGCCAACGTCACCGCCGCGCATTTCGAGATAACGCTTGAGACGCACTTCGGGAAAGATGGTCGAGAGATGATTGGCCCAATCGGACATGGTCGCCTGTTCACCAGGTAATTGCGCCAAACGCCCAGCCAAAAGATCGCGGAAATTGGCACCAGATACATCATGATAATGATCGCCGCGTTTTACAAAATACATTGGCACATCAAGCGCATAATCAACATAGCGCTCAAAGCCCATGCCCTCTTCAAAGGCAAAAGGCAACATGCCGGCGCGTTGATTATCTGTATCAAGCCAGATTTGTGAGCGCTCGCTCAAGCGGCCATTCAAGCGCCCTTCAGTGAAAGGCGAATTGGCAAAAAGCGCTGTCGCCAATGGCTGCAATGCCAATGAGACGCGCAATTTTTTCACCATATCCGCTTCACTGGAAAAATCCACATTCACTTGCACTGTGCAAGTGCGATACATCATATCCAGCCCACGCGAACCGACCTTGGGCATATAATCAGTCATGATCTTATAGCGGCTCTTGGGCATGCGCGGTGTTTGCGCGAGCGACCAGAGCGGGCTCATGCCCAGACCCAGAAAGCCAATGCGATGCGGCTCCGCCACTGTCTTGAGCGCCTTTATATGCTGGGCAAGCTCTTCGAGGGTTTGATGCACATTATCGAGTGGCGCGCCCGAGAGCTCGAATTGTCCGCCCGGTTCAAGCGAAACGGCGCCCCCGCCAATAGGATCAGCAAGGCCGATTAAAGCCTCATGATCAAGTATAGGCTCCCAGCCCGTCGCCTTTTGCAGGCCTTCGAGCAAGTGACGAATGCCGCCGAGTCCTGTGGCTGGATCGCCCTCATAGGGAACGGGAGAGAGATCATCGAGATAAAAGGGGAATTTCTCGTGCTCTGTGCCCAGACGAAAGGCCTGTGCGGGTTTGTTGCCAGCTTCCAGCCAATTGATTAATTGAGCCTTTGACGTGACAGGCGTTGTATCAGAAACGTCGCGGGCCATTGCAATCTTGTTCCTCATTACTGAGCATGGCCGCGCGAGTAGGCCGACCGACTGCTTACATAGGCCGGTGATGAGCCCTGCGCAATGCGCAGGATCGACTAATCTCAGACAGGCTGTTTGGCGGCCCGGTCCTGCAGGCGATTGGTCACCCAGAAGGCGCTGATTATAGCGGCAATACCAAAGATAATCGCACCCAGAAACAAGCCCATTTGCGCCCCTTCCGGCCCCCAGATTTGTGATCCAAAATAGACGAAGGGAATTGTGCCCAATGTCGCCCTGCCCCAATTGAATGCGGTGGAGAGCATGGGATAACCCAGATTATTAAAGGCCGAATTGGCAACAAACAGACAGCCCAAGCCCATCCAGGCTGCGCCGCACCAGTTACAAAAAAAGATGACAAGACGGGCGGTCTCATCTTGCGCATGAAAGAGCACAACGATTTGCTCTGAAAATAGCCAGAGCAGGAGCCAGACCACTGCCACATAAATGATTGCGACCAAGAAAGATTTGCTCATGGTTTGGCTGACTCTCGACCAGGCGCGAGCACCAAAATTCTGACCAATCACCGGACCGATTGCCCCTGACATCGCAAACAATACGCCAAAAGCAACTGGAATAATCCGATCAATAATCGAAAAGGCTGCCACCACAGGCTCGCCAAAGCGCGAGAAAACAATCATTGCATAAGAGGTTGCAAAAGGTGTGGCGAGATTGGTCACAATCGCGGGAATGGCTATGGCCATAAAGGGAGGCACATCAAGCATTACTGCGCGTCTGTTCGGACGTTGCAATATATGATGCACCGAGATGACGGCATGCAAGCCAAAGATGACAAAGACAATCCGCGCCAATATGGTTGAAATGGCTGCGCCATTGACCCCGAGGCCTAAACCGAAAATCAAAATCGGATCGGCAATGGCTGTAACCGCTGCTCCTGCCAGAGTGAGATACATGGAGCGGCGCGCATCACCGACCGAGCGCAAGATTGCAGCAAGCGCCATGCCTATGCCCATACCAACATTGCTTGGCAGAATGAGAGCCAAAAAGGTCGAGCCGATCCGCAAAGCCTCACCCTGCGCACCCAAAAGTCCCAGGAGCTGATCGCGCAAAGGAAAGGCGATCACGCTGGTCACAACAGAAACCACAGTGACATGTACAAGGCCCGAGGTCGCCAAGCGCCGGGCGGCCATGCGATCACCTGCACCTATTGCGCGCGAGACAACTGCACCCATTGCGATAACAAGACCGATATTGATCGAAATGAAAAAATAACTGACTTGCGTTGCATAGCCCACGCCAGCTGTCAGCACGGGGTCGCCAAGCCAGGAGACATAGAGGAGCGAGAATAAATCGACCACGAAGATGGCCATTAAACCCAAAGAGCCGGTGGCGGTCATGACCAGAACATGACGCAAAATGGAGCCCTGCGTGAAGACAGCAGCAGGCCCTTGGGGGCGGGGCGGAGGAGACACAGCAAAATCCCAGATGTTTGGCATGACTCAAGGGTCATGGCTTGGCCGACAATTTAGGCCCAGATTCAGGAAATGCGAGCTTTCTTTTCAGTGCGGGTGAATAAGATTTTCCAGCCGCACAAGAGACTTGACGCAAGCAAAGGGGAACGGCAGAAAGTGAAAGAACGAGGCCCCATGAGCTCCAAGCCAGCCCTGCATATCCTTTTGTGTGCGCCACGCGGCTTCTGCGCCGGTGTAGTCAGAGCCATTGACATTGTAGAACAAGCGCTTGTCCGCTTTGGTCCGCCTGTCTATGTGCGCCATGAAATTGTCCATAACAAATATGTCGTCGATGATCTCAAAGCCAAGGGCGCTGTTTTTGTCGCCTCTCTCGATGATATTCCTGAAACCCAATCCCCTGTTATCTTTTCGGCGCATGGTGTTGCCAAAATTGTACCAGCAGAAGCCGAGCGGCGCGGTTTTTTCACCATTGATGCAACCTGCCCTCTGGTGACGAAAGTGCATCGTGAGGCCGAGATCCATCATAAGCGCGGTCGTCATGTGCTGCTGATCGGCCATGAGGGGCATCCTGAAGTGATCGGTACAATGGGGCAATTGCCCGATGGCGCTGTGACATTAATCGAGACCGGCAAGGATGTGTTTGCGCTTAATTTTGCCCCTGATGTCCCGCTCGCCTTTGTCACGCAAACCACTTTATCGGTTGAAGATACGCGCGAGGTGATTGCGGCTTTGAAGTCGAAATATCCCGAGATTATAGGCCCGCATCGCGAAGATATTTGCTATGCGACGACCAATCGTCAGGAGGCTGTTGCGCTGATCGCCCCCAAAGTGGATGCAATGATAGTGGTGGGTGCGCCCAATTCCTCCAATTCGCAGCGCCTTCTTGAATTGGCCGAGCGCAAGGGCTGCCAGAGAGTTCAAATGGTTCTGCGAGCGGCTGATATTGACTGGGAGCGTTTTAGACAGATCAGCTCGCTAGGTGTGACTGCGGGTGCTTCAGCGCCCGAGATACTTGTTGAAGAGATCATCAATGCCTTTGGACAAAGATTCGAACTGACGGTCGAGACCTTTGTCACGACCCATGAGACCATGAGTTTTCCTTTGCCGCGTGAATTGCGTGACCAGCGCCCGGTTTGACGGGCGGCTCTTGCATCGATAACACTCCTAGAAATCAGCCGATTCCGGATTTCCTATGGCGGTCTATACCGAAGTTAATGATGCCGAGCTCGAGGCCTTTCTGGCGAGCTATGATCTGGGCGGCATTTTATCATGCAAGGGCATTGCCGAGGGCGTTGAGAACTCGAACTATCTGCTGCATGTCGACAAAGGATATTTCATTCTGACACTCTATGAAAAAAGAGTCCGCGAGAATGATCTGCCGTTTTTTCTTGGGTTGATGGATCATCTGGCCGGGCGTAGCATTAATTGCCCGCAGCCTATCAAAAATCGGCAAGGACAAGCGCTGGGGCAATTGGCTGGACGTCCGGCTGTGATTGTCAATTTTCTTGATGGCATGTCGATCAAGCGGCCCAATCCCAGCCATTGCGCAATGGTGGGCGAAGCCTTGGCGCTATTGCATCGTGCCGGCAATGGATTTGGTCTGAGGAGAGCCAATGCTTTGTCCCTAGAGGGCTGGCGGCCTTTGGCACAGGCGGCAGGCGAGCGCGCCGATCATGTCATGCCTGGCCTTGCCACAATGATCGACGACGAGCTTGGTTTTCTTGAATCTCACTGGCCGCGTGATCTGACATCAGGGATTATTCATGCTGATCTATTTCCCGATAATGTGTTTTTTCTGGGGGGCACGCTCTCCGGGCTGATTGATTTTTATTTCGCCTGCAATGACAAATTGGCATACGATCTGGCCATCTGCCTCAATTGCTGGTGCTTTGAACATGATGCAGCCTTTAACATCACTAAGGGCATGGCTTTGATCAATGGCTATGAGCGCGTGCGTCATCTTGATGAAGCGGAGAAGAATGCTCTGCCCATTTTGGCGCGCGGTGCGGCTTTGCGCTTTTTGCTCACCCGTCTTGTGGATTGGCTGAATGTGCCGCCGGGGGCATTGGTGCGGCCCAAAGATCCGATGGAATATGTGAAGAAGCTGCGTTTCCATCAGCATGTCAGCACTGCGCGTGATTATGGCCTGCTGCGATGAGCGATTCTGTTGTCATCTATACAGATGGCGCCTGTTCTGGAAATCCTGGGCCGGGCGGTTGGGGCGCAATCCTGACCTATCAGGATAAAGAGCGTGAATTATGTGGCGGCGAAAGTCTGACCACGAATAATCGCATGGAATTAATGGCAGCCCTAATGGCGCTTGAAGCGCTCAAGCGCCCGTGCCATGTAGCGCTGCATACAGACTCACAATATTTGCGTGAAGGCATTACCAATTGGCTGCATAATTGGAAACGCAATGGCTGGAAGACGGCCGCCAAAAAGCCTGTGAAAAATGCCGACATCTGGCAACGCCTTGATGAAGCCAGCCAGCGCCATGAAATCAAATGGTACTGGGTCAAGGGCCATGCGGGGCATGAAATGAATGAACGCGCCGATGAGCTGGCGCGCAAGGGCATGCTCTTGCATATGGGCCGCGAGATTGGCGCAGACTGATCAGATCAGTTGGGAATATCAACGACAATGCGCCCGCGTATTTTGCCTTCCACGATTTGATGAGCTTTTTCGATCACCTGATCAAAGGGCACATGCAAAGTCATGGACGCTAGCTTGTCGCGATCAAGCTCATTTGACAGACGCGACCAAGCCTCAAGACGCCGTGCTTTGGGACATGTCGCGCTATTAATGCCAAGCAATGAGACACCGCGCAGAATGAAGGGCGCGACAGATGAAGGCAGATCCATGCCCTGCGCCAGACCGCAGGCAGAGACTGCGCCTTCGGCTTTCGTCTGCGAAATGACATTCGCCAGAGTATGCGAGCCTACGCTATCAATGGCAGCGGCCCAACGCTCTTTGCCTAAAGGCCGTGCGGGGCCGGATAATTCCTGACGCAGAATAATCTCATCCGCGCCCAGACTTTTGAGATAAGCCTCTTCTTCCGGGCGGCCTGTTGAAG
>OMIJ01000270.1 GCA_900299065.1 Hyphomicrobiales bacterium | reverse complement strand
GATGCTGGGCGCTTCAAAGTCAGCGACGCTCCGCTGGTTTGGAAGATGGCCACATATGCGATAGTTGGAGTCAGTATGGCCGTAACCAGCGGCGCCTTGCCTGCATCTGTTATTGAGCAGACGGTTGTAAAACTTCTATGCATGACCGGGATCGGCGAGCAGGAAGCAATCGAACTTGCCGCGAGGCCAAGGCCTAACCTTCCGCTTGAGAGTAGCGTTCGTTCAGCAAATTCATTTTAGGGGCCAGTAACCAATGTCTTAGCCTCCTAAAGTTGAGCCACTATTGTGGCTCCATAGGAGGGAGGGTATTTGATGGCTCGGAAGCGATATTCGGATGAGGATTGTCTGAGGATTTTACGGCATGTTGAACTAGATCTCGCTGGCGGTGCGGATGTGGCTAAAGCCTGTCGGGGAGCCGGGATCAGTTAATCAAACTAAAATCAGATTTTTATTGTATACTTATTAAATGCATTGTTTTGGGAGTCTAGCGTGTCTCAGCGATCTAAGAACCTCATTAATGGCCGCCAGCTAAGAGCAGCGCGTGTTTTGGCTGGACTAACTCAGCGAACTTTCGGCGCTGCTATGGGTGTCGATGAGCGGGCAGTAAGATTCTGGGAGCGCAAGCATGATCGACGACCTACAGGGGCTCCGAATGATCTTCGAATTGAACAAGTATTACTTGACCACGGAGTGATTCTTTTTGCCGAGCCAACCCCTGGTGCAAGGTTGCAGGAAAAAAGTTCCGGCTAATCTGTCTGACTACCGTGCTGTAAATAGTAAATTAAGTAACAGATACGCGCACGCGCGCGACCGGTTTCAGGAAGTTACACAATCGCATTTCCAGCCTATTCTCACCTTGGGAAGGAATGATGCCCAGTCAATCAGGTCATGTGTGTGGGAACAAATGTGGGAACAGAATTCTAGAATTCAATAAATAACTGATTTAATTGATGCTAAAATGATTAATGGCGGAGACGGTGGGATTCGAACCCACGATAGGGTTTCCCCTATGACGATTTAGCAAACCGTTGCCTTCAGCCTCTCGGCCACATCTCCGTTTGGGCATTGACCCGGGCCAGCTGTTGCTGGAACGGGGAATATGCTCCGGAGCGGTTGATATGCCTGAGAGCGATGCGCTTGTCCAGTATGGTGCGCGGGGTGTGCATGGCTGGGGGTTTGGCTGGGCAAAGGCTTGGAAAGGGCTTGGCGTCCATCGTGCTTATACATGTTAGATCAGTTGGATAGGCTCTGTCTGGGGGAGGCCATTGGAGCTGCGCGCGGACAATGTTAAGGGAGGCGCGCGGCAGGTCAGCCCGACGGGGCCGCGTGAGGCTGTTGAGGGTTTTGATGAATCTGGCGATCATAGGCTGTGGCTATGTTGGTCTGGTGACGGGGGCCTGTCTGGCCGAACATGGCCATCAGGTCATTTGCGTTGATCAGGATGAGCCGCGTATTGCCGCATTGCGGCAAGGTCAGGTGCCGATTTTCGAGCCCGGCCTGTCGGAATTGATTGTGCGCAATGTCGCGCATGGGCGCATCAGCTTTTCCACGGATCTGGCCGCAGCTGTGCGCGCCAGTCAGATTGTGTTCATTGCGGTTGGCACGCCCTCGCGCCCGCAGGATGGTTTGGCCGATTTGTCTTTTGTCTATGCCGCGGCAGAATCCATTGGTGCCGCCATTCACTCTTTCACTGTGGTGGTCAATAAATCCACTGTGCCCATTGGCACAGGCGATGCGGTTGAAGCGATCCTTGCCAAAAAGGCAAAGCCAGAGAGTTTTGCAGTTGTCTCCAATCCGGAATTTTTGCGCGAAGGCGATGCCATTGCCGATTTCATGCATCCTGATCGCGTTGTTATTGGCGCCGATGATGAGCGGGCGCGTGATTTGATGGCGCAGGTCTATGCGCCCATGCAGCTTGCGCAAGGTCGGCTAGTCTTCATGCACAGGCGCAGTGCCGAAATCACCAAATATGCCGCCAATGCATTTCTGGTCACTAAAATTTCCTTCATTAATGAATTTGCTGATCTATGTGAAAAGACTGGCGCCAATGTGGAGGATGTGGCGCGCGGCATTGGGCTTGACTCGCGCATCGGCCCAAAGTTTCTCAATGTCGGGCCTGGCTATGGCGGCTCCTGCTTTCCCAAAGATACATCCGCACTTGTCCGCTCGTCGCAAGCAGCCGGTGCGCCTTTGCGCATTGTTGAAGCGGTGATCGATATTAATGAAAGGCGCAAGCACAATATGGCGCTGCGCATTGCACAAGCTGCCGGCGGTGATCTGAAAGGCAAAAGCGTGGCGCTTCTGGGCCTAGCCTTTAAAGCCAATACGGATGATATGCGCGGCGCGCCCGCTTTATCCATTGTGGAGGCCTTGCAGGCCTTGGGAGCGCAGATCAGGGCCTACGATCCTGCCAGCATGGAACAGGCGCGCGCTTTAATGCCGGATCTGACTTATTGCGATGATGCCTGGTCCTGCCTTGCTGGGGCGGATGTGGCCGCAATATTGACGGAATGGAGCGAATTTCGCGCTCTTGATCCCATTGGGATTAAGCAAGCCATGCGTCAGCCAGTACTCGTGGATCTGCGCAATATTTACGAGCCTTCAATGATGCGGGCGGCGGGGCTTGTATATAGCAGCGTTGGGCGGCCCTGATCAGCCCGTCGCCACGCCCATAAAGCCATGCAGATTTTCCAATTGTGCAGCCGCCATATCGACGCCCTGCTGAATGAGACAGCCGCGCTCTTTGGCAAGGGTTAGCAGCGGCGTCATTGCTGGCATAGTCACCACATCAGCAACGATTGTGGACGCTGATAAAGGCTTGAGCACATCGACAGGCAGCGGCAGATTGGGATCGCCATTCATGCCCACGGGCGTAGCATTGACGAGAAGATCAAGGCCCTCAATGCGCGTTATCCCGCCTGTGACTGTGATGGCGGGAAAGGCCTTGTGCAAAGTTGCAATCAGAATGCTTTGCTTATTGGTGTCGAGATCCTGAATGGCAATTTCTCGCACGCCTGACTCGCACAGCGAATAGGCAATGGCGGTTGCAACGCCGCCTGATCCCACAACCGCGACTTTTTTGTCCTTGAGCAAAGCGCCCTTGCTGGTGAGAGCTGCAACAAAGCCCACACCGTCCTGCGCATCGCCATCCAATGTGCCATCTTCATTTCTGCGAATGACATTGACTGCATTGAGCACGCGGGCGCGTTCGGTCAGGCTATCAAGATAGGGGACGAGAGCTTGCTTATAAGGCACGGTAACGACGACGCCGCGAAAATTATTCCAGGCGCGCATCATATCGACAAAGGCCTTCAACCCTTCGGGCTTCACATCAATGGGAATATGCACCACATCGCGTTGATTGGCAGCAAAAACGGGATTGACGAGGCCGGGCATTTTGACCTGAATGATCGGTGTGCCGACAATGCCGACAATGATGGTCGAGCCGGTAATCTGCATGTTCCTCTCCCAGCCCAGGGGGCTCAGATCCATTGCTTCGTTCTAAAGCCTATAAGACATAGCGTGGCTCAAATCCAGCACTCGCCTTTGGCTAGTTGAGATAAGAGGGAAAAAGCGCATCGGCGATGCGGCGATAGGCGCGCCAGGCTTTTAGGCCGCCGGGCTGGGCGCCGGTTTGGGTTTGATGGCGCGTGGCCTCGCAGATTTCGGGTGAGGGATGGATGAGTGCCGCACCGCTTTGTTGGGCCGCGAGCTGAATCTGGCAGCTGCGTTCAAGATTGACGCTATAGGTGAAGGCTTCTGCTATGCTTGAGCCGACCACAATCGTACCGTGATTGCGCAGGAAGAGGACAATATTATCTTTCAGATCGCGCTCGATGGCCTCGCGTTCAGAATTGTCACGCGATATGCCTTCATAATCATGATAGCCGACCTTGCCAAAGAAACGCATGGATTCCTGACAATAGAATTTGAGCCCCTCTTGCTGTGCCGAAATCGCAACGCCTGCTATTGTGTGGAGATGCACAGCGCAATGCACATCGGGGCGCGCGGCCATGATAGCGCTATGGATGACATAGCCTGCGGGATTCACAATGCCTGTGGGAGCGGGGTTGAGGATGCGGCCAGCCATATCAATTTTTACCAGACTCGAAGCGCATAATTCGCTGAACATATAGCCGCCAGGATTGATCAAAAAATGATCCGGTTCATCGGGCACGCGCGCTGAAATGTGATTATTGATCGTGCCATTATAGCCGAAATGTTCAATCAGTCGAAAACAGGCGGCCATATCCTGACGCATCTCCCATTCAGCCGGAGAAACCTGGTCTTTGAGTGATTGAAACTGGATATGGGCGCCCAGATCCATATGCTCTCCCTGAATTTGATCCTGTATCTTTATGGCAGAATGGCAAAGCCAGCTTCATCTGACAAGTCAGGCTTGGGATTCCAAGTGCACCACATTGGCCAATGGCTGATTGGCTATAAAGCGCTGCACATTCTGTGCAACTTTATCCAGCAATTGACCGAGTTGATCGCTACCAGCTCCGCCGATATGAGGTGTGACTAGCACATTATCGAGATGCCACAGGGGGCTCTCCTTAGGCAGAGGCTCTTCCTCCATCACATCCAGCCCGGCAGCGAAAATGCGCCGCGATTGTAGGGCCTCGATCATGGCCTGTTCATCGATCACATCACCGCGCGCGACATTCAGCACGATGGCTTCACGCTTCATCACGTTAAAGGCGGCACGGCTCAGTAAATGCCTGGTACTGGCATCGGAGGGAACCGACATCATAATGACATCGGCTAGCGGAATGGCTTCCAAAAGCTGCTCGCGTGGATAGATGCGCGTGAGCTCATCATCGCTTTTATAACCACGAGAGACGGCCAGCACATGCATGCCAAAGGCTCTGGACTTGATGGCCATGGCCTGACCAATCGCGCCCATGCCGATGATCAACATGGTCTGGCCTTGCAGGGAGCGCAGCGCGGGAAAGATGTCCTGCTTGATCCAGCTCTGTGTCAGACGTGCTTGTTCGACAGCGCGCAATTGGCGGGTGAGGAAAAGCAGCATGCCAAAGGCATGTTCAGACAGATTTCCGGCACGCAGGCCCGCAACATTAGTGGTGATGATCGAGGCGGGCACGCCGCCATGTTTCAACACACCATCTAGACCTGAGGAGGTAAACTGGATCCATCTCAGGCTTGGCGAGGCGCGCACGATTTGCCCGATCTCGGGCGAAAATTCCGAGCCATTCATAATCAGGATCTGGCTGTCACTTAGGGCTTTTTGTAGCTCTTGGTGTGTGCGTGTGGGGATGAAATGCACCTGAGGCAGGGGTGCGGTGAGGCGTGAAATATCGCCTTGCTTGCCCCCCATATGATAGACGGCCTTCCATTGCATTGGATTCTTCTCTCCCAGCTTTTCCTGTTGCAAGGGTTCTAGACCGGATCAATGGTCTGGACAAATTGTTTGATCCGCTCGAGGCTGGCATAGTCCTGCAGCAGCGGGGCATGGCCTTGCCCGGACACCTCATAGGTCTGGCATTGCGGGTGGCGTTTGACCATTTCAGCCAATGTCTGCGCCGAGAGAAGATCGGAATTCTCGCCACGGATTGCAAGAATAGGGATAGGGGCGAGCGCTTCAAACTGCGGCCAGAGCGTTGGCAGAGGTTGATCGAGATTTAATCCTTCAAGTGTTTTTGCAAGCATGGGATCATACCGACTGACAAGCCCTTTATCAGTTTGTTCGAGCGTGAGCTGGGCATAGGTCTGCCAATCGGCTTCGCTGAGAGCGGTGAAATAGGGACCCATGATCGATTTAAAAGCAGCAATGGCCTGCGCATAAGAAGTGAATTGCGGCAATTGACCGACATAGCCACGAATGCGGGCCATGCCTGTGTGCTCGATCACCGGGCCAATGTCATTCAAGACAATACCGCGCAAGAGTTTGGGTCGTGTCATGCTCATCAAAAGCGCATGCAGGCCACCGCGCGAAGTGCCAATCAGAATGGCTTGGTCTATGCCTAATTGATCGCAGATCCCCAGCACATCGGCATTTTCGATCATCAGATCATAGTTTTTCCAATTGGGATCACGATCCGACAGTCCGCGGCCGCGATAATCAAAGGCCAGAACATGGCGCGAGGTAGGGGAGAGGTCATCAGCAAGAAAATTAGCAAGCGTGTCAAAATCAGCTGCTGTACGCGCCAGTCCCGGTAGACAGAGAATGGGTAATCTTTTGGCCTGTGGCGCGCCATATTCGCGCAGATGTAGTTTGAGTCCGTCCTTGGATTTGAAAAAACGGCTCGTGCTTTTGACCATTGATAGGCTCGCTCATGATAGGCTCGCTAAGGCTAGGCCTCCAGCATAGCCATTAGATTGGAGCCTGCAAACCCTTAGGCTCTGGTGATTTAGACCTAAAGCAGATTAGCGGAATTGTCTGGCCATGATGCGCAGATCTGTTTGTGCAACCAGCGGGGCCATAGTCCCTAGTCGGGCGCGATACATTT
>OMIJ01000269.1 GCA_900299065.1 Hyphomicrobiales bacterium | reverse complement strand
CACTGCTGGCCAGAGCTTCTCTTGATCAGCATTAAGGCGAAGACCGGCATGTACAGCTGCTAATCTTGCGTCTTGAAAAGCAATTCTGTCTTCTGCAGACAGGGGCGGGCGCGAGGGACGTGATGCGGGACGCTCACCGCTATTTTGCTGCGCAAGGGCAGCAAGACCAATCAAGCTCGTGGTTGAAGCCAGAACAAGACCAAGATAAATCTTCCGACGATGAGACATCTTTTAAGCTCCTGAAAGAGGCAATCAAAGACTAATCTCCTCCAGCGATGAATTCAAATTAAGCTTTGTTCATCTTCTCTGAGCATTATTACTCAGGGCCCGGTCTGATCCGCCAGACTTGCAACTCTGGCGAAGGCATGAGCAAGCGCGCTCAATCGGCGCAACTAACCCTCAGCCTCATCCTGGCGCAGATCCTCAGGCCTTGGCATGGAAATCACATTATAGCCTGCATCAACGAAATGAATCTCGCCTGTGACACCCGCGCTCAAGGGTGAAAGCAGGTAAAGAGCCGAGCCGCCAACATCTTCAATCGTCACTGAGCGGCGCAAGGGTGAATGCGCCCGTTGAAAAGAAAACATCGCACGTGCTTCACCAATGCCAGCGCCCGCCAACGTGCGAATAGGCCCGGCAGATATAGCATTGACGCGGATTCCTGCTGGCCCCAGATCGCTCGCCAGATAACGCACGCTCGATTCAAGGGCGGCTTTGGCAAGGCCCATCACATTATAATTGGGCATGACGCGTGTCGCCCCGCCATAGGTGAGGGTCAACAAAGAGCCGCCATCCTTCATCATTGGCGCAGCACGTTGCGCAAGCTCGGTAAAAGAGAAACAGGAAATAACCATTGTGCGAACAAAATTCTCGCGTGTGGTCATGTCAATGTAACGGCCTTTGAGCTCGGCCTTGTCAGAAAAGCCGATCGCATGAACCAGAAAATCGAGTCTGCCCCATTTTGCATTCAATTCGTCAAACAAGGCATCGACACTGGCAATGTCTTCAACATCACAGGGCAGAACGAGATCAGATCCCACGCTCTCAGCCAGCGGGCGCACACGTTTGCCCAAAGCCTCGCCCTGAAAAGTAAAGGCCAGTTCGGCGCCTTGCGCACTCAAAGCCTGCGCAATGCCCCAGGCAATCGAATGATCATTGGCAACGCCCATAATCAGGCCGCGCTTGCCTGTCATTAATGTGCCTTGCGGGATCAAAGTCTCAGGCGTCGACATGTTTGAACACCAGAGTTGCATTGGTGCCGCCAAAGCCGAAGGAATTAGACATGACGGTTCTCAGCGCCACATTATCGCGTCTCTGTCGAATAATATTCATATCGGCAAAGGCTGGATCAAGTTCGGTGATATTGGCACTGGGCGTGATGAAATGATTCTGCATCATCAACAGGGAATAAATCGCTTCTTGCACGCCCGCTGCACCCAGCGAATGACCCGATATGGATTTGGTCGCTGATATGGGGGGGCATTTCTCTCCCGCGCCAAACACATTGCGAATGGCTTCAATTTCTTTCAGATCACCGACGGGTGTGGAGGTGGCATGCGGATTAATGTAATCAATCGGTGTCTTCACTGTAGACAATGCCATACGCATGCAGCGCTCAGCCCCCTCGCCTGAGGGCGCAACCATATCATAGCCATCGGATGTGCAGCCATAACCTGCAAGCTCGGCATAAATCTTGGCGCCGCGTGCTTTGGCATGTTCAAGCTCTTCGAGCACCAGAACACCCGCGCCGCCCGCAATCACAAATCCATCGCGCGTTTTGTCATAAGCGCGAGAGGCTGTAGCGGGCGTATCATTATATGAAGACGACATAGCGCCCATGGCATCGAACAAAACCGACAGCGTCCAGTCCAATTCTTCGCAGCCGCCGGCAAACATAATGTCCTGCTTGCCGTATTGAATCATCTCAGCTGCATTGCCGATGCAATGGCTTGATGTCGCGCAGGCCGATGAGATTGAATAATTCACGCCTTTGATCTTGAACCAGGTCGCTAATGTCGCCGATGCGGTTGATGACATGGCTTTAGGCACAGCGAAGGGGCCGACGCGCTTGGGCCCTTTGCTGCGCGCAATATCGGCCGATTCTACCAAAGTGCGCGCCGATGGACCACCCGATCCCATGACAATGCCGGTACGCTCATGCGAAATCTCATTGGGGGTCAGACCGGAATCAGCAATCGCCTGATCCATCGCCACATGATTCCAGGCTGTGCCTGTGGCATGAAAGCGCATGGCGCGACGATCCACCACTTCCTCGGGGTTGAGCGTGGGCGCACCATGCACCTGACAGCGAAAGCCAAGTTCGGCATATTTTTCGGCATGCACAATGCCTGAGCGCGAGCTTTGCAAAGAGGCCGTCACTTCTTGCGCATTATTGCCAATGGAGGAGACAATCCCCAGGCCGGTAATTGCGACACGCCGCATTTTATTCTCCTGTCAGCTGCATCATGCAAAGCTGTCTGGCAGCTGCATGGATGAGGACGCCTGTATCAAATGTCAGGCTTATGGTCGGTCACTTGCGCCCTCAGGGGGCTGCTGGCGTCTCAGGCTGGAAAAGCCCGACCCGCAAATCCTTGGCTTCATAAATGCGGCGACCATCCGCCTCCAGCCAGCCATCAGCAATGCCCAGAACCAGCTTGCCCTTGAACACGCGTTTAATGTCGATGCCATAAACGACTTTTTTCACGCTCGGCAAAACCTGGTCGGAAAACTTGACTTCGCCTACACCCAAAGCGCGGCCACGCCCCGGCGCACCCAGCCAGCCCAGATAAAAGCCAACCAATTGCCAGAGCGCATCAAGTCCCAAACAGCCCGGCATCACCGGATCGCCTTTGAAATGGCAATCAAAGAACCATAATTGCGGCGTGACAGCGAGCTCGGCTCTGATCACGCCCTTGCCATTGGCGCCGCCCGTTTCGGAAATCTCTGCAATCCGGTCGAACATCAACATGGGGGGTAGCGGCAATTGGGCATTGCCTGCGCCAAATAATTCACCCCGGCCACAGGCCAGCAGATCTTCATATTCAAAAACGGAGCGCCGTTCACTCATGGCATCTCACTCTGCATCGTGAGGGTTTGATCGATAATTTTGGTTTCCAGGCCGGAGAAAGCCAGCCTGAGAGCCTAAATCTGTTTATGCTTGAAATCCCTAACACAGGGTCAGGCAGGCTAAAAGCCAAACTGAAGCGCTGCCACTAGATTTCAAATGACGAAGCTGGCAGATGGTCGCAAGGATTGTCTCAGCGGGGGGCCAAAATCATGATCATCTGACGACCTTCCATCGAAGGCTCAAGTTCCACTTTGGCAATCGAGCCGGTCTCTAGCTTCACTTTCTCGAGCAAGCGAAAGCCCAAATCCTGGTGCGCCATTTCACGACCGCGGAACCGCAAGGTCACCTTGACCTTGTCGCCCTCTTCAAAAAAGCGGCGGACGGCCTTCATTTTGGTCTCATAATCGTGGTCATCAATGCCGGGGCGCAGCTTGATTTCCTTAACTTCAACGACTTTTTGGCGTTTGCGGGCCTCAGCAGCCTTTTTCTGCTCAAGAAAGCGGAATTTGCCGTAATCGAGGATTTTGCACACCGGGGGATTGGCATTCGGCACGATTTCAACGAGATCGAGACCAGCCTCCTCAGCCAAATTCAGCGCTTCCAGAATGTCCGTCGTGCCGCGATTCTGGCCTTCGTGATCGATCAGCTGAACTTCGCGAACGCGGATGTCGCGGTTGATGCGATGCCCATCTTTAACAGGCGCGGGCGGGGCTTTCATGGGACGGCGAATGGTGTGCTCCTCGATGTCATCTATCTGGTTTGGTCCGGTCAAATGTCCCAGCTTTGGCTGGAAAAGAGTCGGATGAACGCCTTCGCAGAATCATAGTTCTGGCGCGCCTGTCAATTGCGTAGAGGTCACACTCGCTGAAAATCTCAGGCAAGCCTCAATCTGAACCGCCGAGCAGGTTCGCATAGACATCAAGCGTGTCCTGACACATGCGCTCCAGCGAGAAAGACCGGCCGACATGAACTTGCGCCTGTTGAGAGAGGCGTTCACGCGCATTGGCCCCCATGCCCAGGACATGTTCCAGGGCCTGAGCTAAAGCGGGAGCATCGGCAGGTGGAACCCGCCATCCCGTGCGGGCGCTTTCCTCGACATCGGGCGGGGCGAGAACGGTTTCGGGGACAGCGCCCAGATCCGTAACAATCACTGGCGTGCCCATGGCTTGCGCCTCAACAGCGCTCCGCCCAAAAGCTTCGGGCTCTGTTGAGGTGACCGTCACAGCTGTCGCGGCCTTGAATGCGGCCGGCATATCCGAGCAATGCCCCACCAGTTTGACAATGCCGGTCAGATTGAGCCGGGCAATCTCACTCTCAAGCTCTTTGACATAGCCGTCCCGGCCCTGTGCATCACCGGCCAGAATATAGCGAACGTCATCAAAACCTTTGCCTTTGAGTACTTTGGCAGCATTGATGAGAATTTTCTGCCCTTTCCATTCGGTCAGCCTTGCGGCCAATAGGACTATGCGCTCATCGGGCGCTACCCCCCAGTCCTGACGTAATTTCTGTACGCGCTTGGGATCGACAGCTGAGGGTGTGAAAATATGAAAATCCGTGCCGCGTGGAATGACATGGATTTTTCCAGCAGCGAAAGGATGCAGCCGCGCAATCCTATGCCCTGTAAAGCTGGAATTGGCGATCACTGCATCGCCGCGGGCCATCACCGAATTGTAGAAAATCTTGAGCGAGGATTTGCCCGAATAAGCCCCGTGATATGTGGTCACAAAGGCTCTGTTCATGCGCCTTGCAGCACCATAGGCGACCCAGGCCGGTGCGCGCGAACGGGCGTGGATAATATCGACGCCCTCTTTTTGCATCAGATCTGCCAGCAGTCCGATATTGCTCATCATTGCGAGGGGATTTTTGGTCTTGGCGGGAAAGGGAATCCACCAGCCGCCCTTGGCCTGCAATTCACTGACCAGCCGCCCTCCTTGCGAGGCGACCAGCGCCCTCGCCCCTGCCTCGGTGAGAGCTGCTGCAATGTCTATAGTTGTGCGCTCGGCGCCGCCGGTCTGCAATTCGGGAATGATCTGCAAAATTGTCCGCCCGGCGAGAGCGGAACGTCGGCTCGGCTGGAAAGGCGAGGTCATATGGTTTCACCTTGTGGACAGGCCGCAAGGATCAAGTAGAACACCAACAAAGCTCGTCCATCGGATCGAATCATGCATTCGACCCTACCTTTGAATCATCAGGTTTCGCAAATGCTTGGAGATGATCCACGCGACTTCCCGCAGGTTTTGCATCGTCCCGGATCGCCCACCCTGGCTTTTCGCCAGATCAAGGCAGGCCAAGCGGGACAAGACAAGCCAGGTCTTGTCTGGTTGGGCGGGTTCAAATCCGACATGCAATCGACCAAAGCTTTGCGGATTGCCGACTGGGCCAAAGCCAAAGGCCGGGCTTTTACGCGCTTTGATTATTCCGGCCATGGTGAGTCGCAGGGAGATTTTGCGCAAGGCACGATCAGCGACTGGTTCAATGATGCGCTGGCGATTTTGCAACATTGCACTCAAGGCCCGCAGATTCTCATTGGCTCATCTATGGGCGGCTGGATTGCTTTGCTCATCGCGCGTCATTTTGCAAAAATCAATCAGTCCGATCGCCTTGCCGGTCTTGTTTTGATCGCGCCCGCGGTCGATTTTACTCAGGCTCTGCTTTTACCACGCCTGCCTGAATCCGCGCATCACGATCTTGCAACAATGGGACAATGGCTTTTGCCCTCGGCCTATTCGCACGAGCCAACGCCCATTACACGCGCCCTGATTGAAGATGGCGCTCAAAATCTTTTATTCGGCGCTCCTATTCGCACATATTGCCCCGTGCATATTCTGCAAGGCATGCTTGATACTGACGTGCCCCATGAGCATGCTCTTAAATTGGTGGAGCATTTGCCCTCTGATCCAGCGACGCTGACTTTGATCAAAGATGGCGATCACCGTTTGTCACGCGATCAGGATATTATGCAATTATTGCAGGCGATCGATCAGTTTGTATGAAGGGGCAAGCTTGTGGCCTAAGAATTGACGCCCATGCGAATATGGCGCGTGGTCATAAAGATCAGCCCCGCGCAACTTCCTGCGCCTGCCAATACAATTGCCAGAGGCAGAGCGCTTTCATCAATCCATCGTCCCAGAACTGCGCCCACTAAAGCAGCAAATAACATTTGACATATGCCCATCAAGGATGAGGCAGCTCCTGCGCGTTCAGGAAAGGGAATGAGTGCGGCTGCAATCGAAAGCGGAAAAATCAATCCGACGCCATGGAATATCAATATAACAGGCAAAACGAAGATCAACACTTTGTCCGGATACAGGCTGACACCAATCAAATGTAACCAGCCTCCAACGATCAAGCAGACAATGCCAATGCCAATAGTTGCATCAAGACCAATTCGTTTGAGAAAAAAGCGGTTCATGAATGTGCCCGTCAGAAAGGCAAGGGAGACGGTGAAAAAGGCAAAGCTGAATTCAAGCGGTGTGCAACCATAGAGATTTTGCAAAATGATCGAAGAGGCCGATATGAAGCTGAACACGCAGGTATAGACATTCATCTGTATGCCAACATAAGCGCGAAAAGAGGCATTGCGACCAACCAGGGCAAAGCTGCGCAAAATATTTATGATTGACAAAGGTTCACTCTGTCTTTGTCGGATTGTTTCAGGCAAGAGCTGCCAATTTAGCACGATTAGCGTGAGGCCAATGAGAAACATGGCGGTGAAGACAGATCGCCACCCAAAGGCCACATGTAATAATCCCCCCAAAATTGGCGCAGCTATGGGGCCTAATCCTGAAAGGCTGGTCATGATCGAGATTTGTCGCGCCGCCTGTTCGCCCTCATTGAGATCGCGCACCACAGCGCGCGCCAAAATGATCGGGGCGGCCGCAGCAAAGGCCTGCAGGGCGCGCAGTGCAATCAACGCCTCTATGGATTGGACCTGAATGCATAAAAGGGATGTCAAAGTATAGGCAATCAGGCCAAACATCATAACAGGTTTGCGACCATATGTGTCTGAAATCGGGCCATAGAAAATCTGGCCAATTGAAAACCCGACTAGATAGGCAGACAGGGTCAATTGCACTTGCGAGGTCTGTGTCTGCAAATCCTGCGCAATATGCGGCATGGAAGCCATATAAGTGTCGGTTGAGAACGGCCCCAAAGAAGCCATGGCCGCCAATAGGCAGGTCATTGCGAAGGATTGGGGAGAGAGACGCATATTGGAAATATCCGGGCCCGAGCATGCTTGTCGCGTGCAACCCTTAGGGCCTCAAGCCGTCCCTGTCGACCCGACTCTGCCCTAGCGGGGGATCACAGAAGCTCTGCTCATTCTCCCCGACCATAGCCGTAGAAACTTTGCTGGAAGTGTGTAGAAAGGGTTAAACAGCTCTATCAACAAGAGGACACCGAGCGAATGACCGATCCAGTCAAGACCCCGATCCATGATTTGCGCGAATGGCTGGCCCGCGTCGAGGCCATTGGTGAAATCGCTCATATTCGTCAGCCAGTCGATCGGGATGAGGAAATGAGCGCCATTTCTTATCTGGTGGGAAAGCAAAAGCCCTCTCCCGCCGTGCTCTTTGATCACATCAAAGGGTTTGAAAAGAGTCCCTATCAGGCCCGCTCCTTATGGAATCCCTATGGGCCGAGCGTAAGGCGCATCGCCATCAGCCTTGAGGAACATCCAGACACACCAACGGTGGAATTGATTCGCCGCACGAAGGAAAAAATGAAAAAGCGTCTGCCGCCGCGCGAAATCGCGCGTGAAGAGGCAAGCGTTTATCAAAACACCGTCACGGGCGATGATATCGATCTTGATCAATTGCCAATCCCACGCCATTGGCCGCTTGATGGCGGACGTTATGCCGGCACGGCCGATGCGGTGATCACGCGTGATCCGGATTCAGGCTATCTGAATGTCGGCACTTATCGCATGATGTTGCAGGGCAAGCGCCAAACGGGCCTTTATCTCTCGCCCGGCAAGGATGCACGTCTGCACATCACACGGTCCTGGCAACAGGGCAAATCCGTACATGTGGCTGCAGCTTGGGGCATTGATCCATTGCTCATGCTGGTTGGCTCGCAATCCTTCCCCAAAAACGTCTCCGAATATGAATATGCCGGCGGTATTAAGGGTGAGCCTGTGCCAGTTGTTAAAGCAATGCACAGCGATTTGCTGATTCCTGCGCATGCTGAATTGGTTGTTGAAGGTGTCATTCATCCAAATTCGATGAAGCATGAAGGCCCCTTTGGCGAATTCACCGGCTATTATGGCAAGCCAGAAGCACTCTGTCCTTTGGTTGATATTACAGCCGTGCATTATCGCACGCGCCCCATTCTCACCAATGCCTTGATGGCTGATTATCCCTCTTGCGAGCAGAGCGGATTCTTTTCCATTTTGCGCGGCGCAAAGATTTGGGATGATCTCGACAAGCTCGGTATTCCCGGCATTGCCGGTGTTTATTCACATCCTGCCGCAGCAGGCGGCTTTGGTATGACAGTGATCAGCCTTGAGCAACGTTATGCAGGCCATGCGGCGCAAGTGCTCGCACTGGCCGCTCAAGTGCCAGGCGGCGCTTATTACACCAAATGGATCATTGCGGTTGATGAAGATGTTGATCCCACCGATATGGATCAGGTGATCTGGGCCATGGGCAGCCGCTGCAATCCGGTAAGCGACATTGATATTTTACGCGACACCTGGAGCACACCGCTTGATCCTTCACAAAATCCACCTGAAGTGCGCCCTTATGGGTCCAAAGCCTTGATCAATGCTTGCAAACAACATCGCTATTTGCCGACCTTCTCCAAGCGCACCACTCTGCGTAAAGATGTCTATGATCGCATTGCCGCGCGCTGGTCTGAACTGGGTCTGTCAGGCCAGGCTCCTGGTGTTCGTGCCTTTGAGACCGAAGCTCCCGCCACAACCTATCATGACGAGACAGGCCCGGGCTCTGGCAGCACCTCCATGGGCTGATATGCCAATCAGGTTAGCAAATAAACATTGGCAAGATGAAATAGACGCAAGATTAAATGGAAGAATGAACGGAAGATCAGAATGGCAAGCGTGAATGGTTGGGCGATATTTCAGTTTCATGATCTGCGATATTATTGTCTGTCACGCTTTTCCAATGTTCTGGCCAGCGCCGCGCAAAATGTTGCTGTTGGATGGTTTGTCTATGATCTGACCCATAGCGCCTGGGCTCTGGGTCTGACTGGGTTGTTTACGTTTTTGCCCATGCTGGTGCTCTCGCCCATCACCGGCCAATTGGCCGATCAAGTGGATCGCCGTCTGATTGTGGCCGTTTGTTCTTGTCTGACAACTTTCGTTGCTTTGGCTTTGTTGCTTTACAGTCTGGCTGGGTTCACAGCGGTTGAGCCCATTTATGTTCTGGTCACTTTACTGGGTTCGGCGCGCGCCTTTAGCAATCCGGCTTCCAAAGCCCTGCAACCTAGTCTTGTTCCGCGCGAACATTTTGGCACGGCAGTTGCGTGGTCTTCTTCATTCGAACAATTTGCCAATACAACAGGCCCTGCCATGGGCGGTCTTTTGTATATGCTGGGCGCTGATGTCGTCTTTGGGGTCGCAGCCTTTCTTTATGCCCTCTCGGCAATCTGGATTTTCAAAATCAAAGCGCGGCCAGAGCCGCTCAAACGCGAGCCTGTATCATGGCAAACCATTAGCGCGGGCTTGCGCTATATCCTGTCTCTTATACACATCTCCGAGCCCACGAGACGCTACGCTATCTCGTATGCCGTCTTCTGCTT
>OMIJ01000268.1 GCA_900299065.1 Hyphomicrobiales bacterium | reverse complement strand
TACAAATCTGCGCTTCATTTGCCGCATGCAGCACTTACGTGTTGAAACCAACACAACACCCTTCACAAGCGCCTATCGCAAACAACAGATCATTCAAGTTGCCATTGCCCATGGTGAAGGCAATTATATCGCTGATGCCAACACGATCAATCTACTCGAAGGCAATGGGCGAATTGCATTCCGCTATTGTGACGAGCATGGACTGATTGATACCAAATCCAATCCAAACGGCTCGATCAATAATATAGCCGGGATCTATTCTGAAAAATTTAATGTCCTGGGTCTCATGCCGCACCCTGAAAATCTGATTGATTCTCTGGTTGGCGGGACGGATGGACGTGCAATGTTCGATAGTCTTGCCAAATTCAAAAGCGCTGCCTGATCGAGAGTTAACGTGAGTCATAGCGAACCCAAAATCACCCCTGAACTGATTGCAGAACATGGGCTCAAGCCGGATGAATATCAGCGCATCCTGCAATTGATCGGGCGCGAACCAAGCTATACGGAACTCGGTATTTTTTCGGCTATGTGGAACGAACATTGTTCGTATAAATCCTCACGCCTGCATCTCAAATCTCTGCCAACTTCCGCTCCCTGGGTCATTCAAGGTCCTGGCGAAAACGCTGGCGTCATTGATATTGGCGATGGTCAGGCTTGTATCTTCAAAATGGAAAGCCATAATCACCCCTCGTTCATCGAGCCTTATCAAGGAGCAACAACGGGTGTGGGCGGCATTTTGCGCGATGTCTTCACCATGGGCGCACGGCCGATCGCCTGCTTGAATCTGCTGCGCTTTGGCTCTCCCGACCATCCCCGTACACGTCATTTGGTCTCTGGTGTTGTGGCTGGCATTGGTGGCTATGGCAATTCCTTTGGCGTTCCCACGGTTGGCGGCTCGGTGAATTTTCACACCCGCTATGATGGCAATATTCTCGTCAATGCCATGGCTGTTGGCCTCGCCAATCAGAATGAGATTTTTTACGCCAAGGCCACAGGCGTTGGATTGCCGATTGTCTATCTTGGTTCAAAGACAGGTCGCGATGGTATTCATGGGGCCTCTATGGCCTCTGCCGAATTTGATGACAAAAGCGAAGAGAAGCGTCCCACTGTTCAAGTCGGCGATCCCTTTTCTGAAAAGCTTCTGCTCGAAGCCTGTCTAGAAATCATGCACAAGGGCTGCGTTGTTGCTATTCAGGACATGGGCGCCGCTGGCTTGACATGTTCGGCCGTTGAAATGGGCGCGAAGGGCGATTTAGGCATTGAGCTTAATCTCGATGATGTGCCGTGCCGGGAAGCAGGCATGACAGCCTATGAAATGATGCTCTCCGAAAGTCAGGAGCGCATGCTCATGGTTCTTGATCCAAATCGCGAAGCCGAAGCCAAATCCATCTTCCAAAAATGGGGTCTGGATTTTGCTGTCATTGGCAAGACAACGGACACTTTGCGTTTTATTGTCAAACATAAGGGTGAAATCAAAGCGGATCTGCCGATTAAAGAATTGGGAGACGAAGCGCCTCTTTATGATCGGCCCTGGATTGCCCCCTCGCCTCTGCCTCAGATCAATGCTGCTGACATTCGTCCGCCCATGTCACATTCAGCTGCTCTGTTAAAACTTCTGAGCACACCCGATCAATGTTCGAAGCGTTGGATCTGGGAACAATATGATCATTTGATCCTAGGCAATACAATTCAACAACCTGGCGGTGATGCAGCAATCGTTCGGATTGATGACGGCCCCAAAGGCCTGGCGCTTTGCACCGATGTCACGCAGCGTTATTGCGAGGCTGATCCATTTGAAGGCGGCAAACAGGCTGTCGCTGAAGCCTGGAGAAATCTCACCGCTGTGGGCGCTCTTCCGCTGGCACTGACGGATAATCTCAATTTCGGCAATCCAGAGCGCAAAGAAATCATGGGCCAATTTGTTTTGGCTATCCGCGGCATTGGTGAGGCCGCACGGGCACTCGATTTCCCCATCGTCTCGGGGAATGTCTCTTTATATAATGAAACACAAGGCCGCGGTATTCTCCCGACGCCTTCCATAGGTGGCGTTGGTCTGCTCAACGACATTAAAAAGTCTGCGAGTCTCGCATTTAAAAAATCCGGTGAGTCTATTCTCTTGATTGGCAAAACGGGCAATTGGCTTGGCCAGTCGATCTATCTGCGCGATATTTGCAATAGAGAAGAAGGGGCACCTCCTCCCGTTGATCTTGCAATTGAACGTCGTAATGGCGATGCGGTTCGATCCTTCATCCAGCAAGGCAAAGTCACCGCCGTTCATGATCTCTCCGATGGTGGCCTTGCGCTGGCTTTAGCGGAAATGGCGATAGCGGGGAGAATTGGCGCAACAATCAATGCGCCCGAGAAAACAATTCCCCTTCATAGCTGGCTCTTTGGTGAAGATCAGGCCCGTTATATCTTAACCTGCACGCCTGAGGCTGAAGCTGCGATCTTGAGTGAATGCGCTAGGCTTGATGTGCTTTGTCAGAAGATCGGTGTCACTGGCGGCTCAGCTTTGGTGTTACCCGGAGAACCCGCACTCGAACTGACTCAAATGATCACAAGCCAGGAAGATTGGCTGCCCAATTATATGTCCGAGCCAATCGATCATGGTCAGGCCGCACATTAGCATTTGAATATACTCAGCCCCGGGCTTCGAGGAGGAAATCTGACATGGCTATGCAAGCAAGCGAGATTGAACGGCTGATCAAATTAGCCCTGCCGGATGCGATTATTCAGATTCAGGATCTGGCGGGGGATGGCGATCATTATGCCGCCAAAATCATCTCCTCAGCCTTCAAGGGAAAGACGAGAGTGCAACAACACCAGCTCGTCTATGCCGCTCTGAAAGGTCAGATGGGCGGCGAATTGCATGCCCTTGCGCTGGAGACAGGCCTTCCCAGCGAATAAATCCAGCTGGGCAGATAGAACAAAGAGCATTATATATCTTGAACAGGTTGGCCCTTGATCTAACCCTAAAGGATTCTCAAATGTCTGATATTCAAGAACAAATCCGCCAAGAAGTGACAACAAATGATATCGTTTTGTTCATGAAGGGCGTACCGCAAGCTCCCATGTGCGGCTTTTCCAATCAGGTTGTTCAAATCCTCGATTACATGGGTGTCCAGTATAAGGGCGTGAATGTTCTGGCTGATGAGGAAATCCGCCAGGGCATTAAGGATTTCTCCAACTGGCCGACCATTCCCCAGCTCTATGTCAAAGGCGAGTTTGTCGGCGGTTGTGATATTGTGCGCGAAATGTTTCAGGCCGGCGAATTGGCCGCGCATTTCGAACAAAACGGCATTCCGACAAAGCCGGCTGAATAATCTTATCTAATTCAGCTCTTCGGGAAGATCGGGGATCGGCAGTAAAGGGATCCCCTCTTCCAATAAGGCCTTGGCCTCAACAAGGCTGGCTCGCCCGCGAATAGAGCGCGCAGGCGTTTCACCCTCATGTATCTTTCTGGCTTCATCTGGAAATTTGTCGCCCACATCGACAGAATTTTCGATGAGCTTGGTGCGCAGTTCACGCACGGCCGCACGCAATTCTGATGCCTGATCATCGAGTAAAGCCACTGGCTTGGCTGGTTCTGGCAATGCAGGAGCCGCAGCAGGCAGGATGATCTCTGGCTCGGATGGCCTCGTTTTATTATCGCTGCGCACAATATGAGGTGCCATAATAGCCTTGCTCACCTGAGGCGAATGACAGGCCGGACACGTGACAAGTCCTTTTTCTGATTGCTGATCAAAATCCCGGCCCGATGGAAACCAGCTCTCAAACTCATGGCCGTTCTTACAGATCAAAGCATATTTAATCATGAGTCATGAGCTCGCAGACAAAAGCCCGTCCAGCTTTCCGGACTGCTCAAGGGCATAGAGATCGTCGCAGCCACCAATATGCGTCTCGTCAAAGAAAATCTGCGGAACCGTAGTGCGGCCCTTGGCCCTGGCCGACATAGCCTTAAATCCTGCCGGATCGCCATCAACCGAGATCTCGGTAAAACTGGCTTTTTTCTCGCGCAGCAAATGCTTGGCGGCCTGACAATAGCTACAGGTGCTTTTGGTATAGATCGTAATATTTGGCATAGTGAACCTCTTGGTTCCCTTCATATAGTTCGTCAGACTTGGGTCACAACCCTAGCAAAAACCAGAACATCGACCGAGCGTGCACCAGCGCGTAGGAGCGTGCGCGCTGCAGCTTCAACCGTTGCGCCTGATGTTAATACATCATCTATCAAAATCAATCTCTTACCATAGATTTTCAAACTATCTTTCACCTCGAAAGCAGCCTGAACATTGGCTGATCTTTGTGCGCGGCTCAACCCAACTTGCGGACGAGTGCGTTTGCGTCTGATCAACCCATCCGTTTCAACACTGATAGTGTGATGGCGAGCTATGGCCTTTGCCAATAAAGCTGCCTGATTAAACCGCCGCATGAACAGGCGATATCTATGCAGGGGAATGGGGATAAGGGCATCTGCCTCACTTAAAAGCTCTGCGCCGGCTCTGGCCATCCAGCGGCCCATTGGTCCGGCAAGCTCTGTATGATCGGCATATTTCAAACGATGCACCAGGCTGGCGATTGGGCCTTCCTCATATGAGGCGACAGCTCTTGCCCGATCATAGACGGGAGGATCAGAGATTGCCTCTGGTGAAAGAATCCCAATGCCAAGATCATGCGAAAAGGGTGTGCCAAGTCTTTCACAAAATGGTCTTTCTATAAATCGAACCTGAGCCCAGCATGTCGAACACAGGGCGCCTGTTTCAGACAAGCCCCTGCGACAAGCCAAGCACCCAGGTGGATAGACCAGATCGAGCATAGCCCGACCAATCCCGGAGAAAGTCAGCAAACTCATATCTTCAACCAAGAGCCGACAGAGATTTTGACTCGTCAATAACATAGAGCGATAAGTGTGTATGACTGTTGCAAACCAGCCTCCCAAAATCTTTGATCTTGGTCTCATCCAAAAACGGATTGTAAGGGCGAGAGCGATGGGAGCAAATCAATTTCTGATCGATCGATTACAAGAAGACATGTTTGAGCGGCTCGATTTGGTGCAGCGTCCATTTTCAAATATTCTCGATATCGGAACGATAACACCTCAATTTCTGGAGCGCCTGAAAGTTAAATATCAACCCGATAGCGCCAGCCATATTGGATTGATGGATCAGATTGGAATTGAAGATGTTACAAATGAGACACTTATCAATCAGGAATTTTTAAACCTCAAACCGCAGTCCTATGATTTGATTGTCTCTGTCTTCGCGCTGCAAGTGATCAATGATTTGCCCGGTCTTCTTGTGCAAATTCGACAAGCCCTCAAACCTGATGGCCTGTTTCTCGCTTGCTTGCTTGGCGGCCAATCATTGCATGAATTACGGTCAGCTTTGACTCAGGCCGAAGCCGAATTAAAAGGCGGTGTAAGTCCTCGGATTTCGCCTTTTGCAGATGTTCGCGATCTTGGCCTTTTGTTACAACGAGCCGGATTTACCCTCCCCGTAGCCGATAAGGATAATCTGCTGATCCGCTATCCTAATATCCATAAACTCATGCAGGATCTACGAAGCCTGGCTGCTTCAAATCCTTTATGGATCG
>OMIJ01000267.1 GCA_900299065.1 Hyphomicrobiales bacterium | reverse complement strand
GCTTTAATGTGGATGACCTTTGGTCTGGCCTGCTGCGCTGTGGAGATGATGCAATTATCCATGCCGCGTTATGATGTGGAGCGCTTTGGCTTTGCCCCCCGCGCTTCGCCGCGCCAATCGGATGTGATGATTGTTGCAGGCACGTTGACCAATAAAATGGCACCCGCCTTGCGCAAGGTCTATGATCAAATGCCCGAGCCCCGTTATGTGATCTCAATGGGATCCTGCGCCAATGGCGGTGGCTATTATCATTATTCCTATTCGGTCGTGCGCGGATGTGATCGCATCGTGCCGGTGGATATTTACGTGCCCGGTTGTCCGCCTTCTGCTGAAGCTCTGCTCTATGGGGTCTTGCTTTTGCAAAAGAAGATCCGCCGCACCGGCACAATTGAACGCTAGACCTTTCCGCATTTGCGGAGCTCAGGACCAGACTGATGGATGAAACCCTTGCTCGTCTAGGCCAGAACATTCAGGCGGCTTTGCCAGCTGAGGTCAGCCGGTTCTATGTCGAATATTCAGAATTAAATCTCGTCATCGATGCGGCATCAGTTCTGAAGGTTCTGCAATTCCTGCGCGATGATAAATCTTGCCAGTTCATTTGCCCCATTGATGTGACGGGCGTTGATTATCCATCGCGCGAAAAGCGCTTTGATGTGGTCTATCATTTGCTCTCGCCCCATCACAATTTGCGCATCAGGGTCAAAGCGCCATTGGGCGAGGGGGAGACGATTGCCTCCACTTATGCGCTTTATCCTGGCCTCATGTGGTTTGAGCGCGAAGCCTATGATATGTTCGGCATTCATTTTGACGGCCATCCAGATTTGCGCCGCTTGCTTACCGATTATGGTTTTGAGGGGCATCCTTTGCGCAAGGACTTCCCCATGACCGGCTTTGCCGAAGTGCGCTATGACGACGACAAAAAGAAAGTCGTCTATGAGCCGGTCGCCCTTAGTCAGGATTATCGCAATTTCGATTTTCTCTCGCCCTGGGAAGGCAGCACGTCGCTGCATTTGCCGGGTGATGAAAAGGCCGGAGGTTGATCGGAGCCCTCATGACAGATCAATCCTTGCGCAATTTCACGATTAACTTTGGCCCTCAGCATCCTGCGGCGCATGGTGTGTTGCGTCTTGTGTTGGAGCTCGATGGCGAAGTGGTCGAGCGTGTCGATCCGCATATCGGTCTGCTTCATCGCGGCACAGAAAAGCTGATGGAGGCGCGCACCTATCTCCAGAACGTGCCTTATTTTGATCGGCTCGATTATGTCGCGCCGATGAATCAGGAACATGCTTTCTGTTTGGCAATTGAGAAATTATTGGGCGTTGAAGTCCCGCGCCGGGCGCAATTGATCCGCGTGCTGTTTTGCGAAATTGGCCGTCTTCTCTCGCATCTTCTTAATCTGACAACACAGGCGATGGATGTGGGCGCTTTGACGCCGCCGCTCTGGGGCTTTGAAGAGCGTGAAAAGCTGATGGTGTTTTATGAGCGCGCATCGGGCGCACGCATGCATGCCAATTATTTTCGCCCCGGTGGTGTCGCCAAGGATCTACCGCCTGAATTGATCGCAGACATTGAAGCCTTCTGCGAACCCTTCCTCAAAATCTGCGATGATCTGACCGATCTCTTCCTCGACAATCGCATCTTCAAACAGCGTAATGTCGATATTGGCATTGTGAGCCTTGAAGATTGCTGGAAATGGGGCTTTTCGGGCGTGATGGTGCGCGGCTCGGGCGGTGCTTGGGATTTGCGCAAATCGCAGCCCTATGAATGCTACGAGGAAATGGATTTCGATATTCCCGTTGGCAAGAATGGCGATAATTATGATCGCCAGGTCATCCGCATGGAAGAAATGCGTCAATCCGTTCGCATCATGCAGCAATGCATTGCCAAATTGCAGGCACCGGACGGACAGGGGCCTGTACAGAGCCAATCACACAAGATTGTCTCGCCCTCGCGCTCGCAGATGAAGCGCTCTATGGAAGCGCTGATCCATCATTTCAAACTCTATACTGAGGGCTTTCACGTTCCAGCTGGTGAAGTCTATGCCGCAGTGGAGGCACCTAAGGGTGAGTTTGGCGTCTATCTGGTCGCTGATGGCACCAACAAGCCCTATCGCTGCAAGATCCGCGCGCCGGGCTTTGCCCATTTGCAGGCGATGGATTTTCTCTGCCGCAAACACATGCTGGCGGATGTGTCAGCCATTCTTGGCTCGATTGATATTGTGTTTGGCGAGGTGGACCGATGATCGACCGCCAGCGCTTTCACGAAATCTTGCGTACATTACCCGTCGCCATTGTGCTCTATCTCTTGAGCCGCGTGTTCTTTGATCTGCTCTCGGGCAAGCCGCAATTCTGGACTTCAGAAGAGGCTTTCCTGCTGTTGTTGTGGAACGCCTGCTTTGCCATCCCCTTTATTGTGTTCGGCCTCTTGGTGGCCGCACATCGCAACTCGCCCGGAAATAAGACATGAGCGTTCGTCGCCTGGCAGATCAACAACCCGCGAGCTTCGCTTTCACTCCAGAAAATCTGGAATGGGCCAAGCATGAGATCGCCAAATATCCCGCAGGCCGTCAGGCCTCTGCAGTGATCGCCCTTTTGTGGCGGGCTCAGGAGCAAAATGACTTCTGGCTGTCCAAGCCTGCGATTGAAACCGTCGCGTCTATGCTCGAAATGCCCTTTATTCGCGTTTTGGAAATTGCCACATTCTATTCCATGTTCAATTTGGAGCCGGTCGGCCAATATTTCATTCAGCTGTGCGGCACAACACCCTGCCAATTGCGCGGCGCGGATGCGATCAAAGAGGTCTGCCGCTCGAAGATTGGGGAGCAAAGACAGCTCAGCGCTGATGGCAAATTCTCATGGCTTGAAGTTGAATGTCTGGGCGCTTGCTGCAACGCGCCCATGGTGCAGATCAATGAAGATTATTATGAAGATCTGACACCAGAGAATTTTGCGCAATTGCTCGCAGATCTGACGGCTGGCAAGCCAGTCAAAAAAGGCTCGCAAACAGGCCGCAAATCCTCTGAGCCTATGCCTGGTCAAGGCCCCACGCTCAATGAACCCTCGCTCTATGATGGCTCTGTTGTGGGCAGCTGGCGTCAGCGCTTTGATGAGTCTATTGCAGCTGCGGCCGCAGCAGCGGCTGATGCCGCGCAGAAGAAGTGAGGATCAAGAATGCTCGCTGACAAAGATCGCATCTTCACCAATCTGTACGGCTTTCATTCGTCAGGCTTGAAAGCTGCGCAAATGCGCGGCGCCTGGGATGGCACAAAGGCTTTGATCGATCGCGGCAAGGATTGGATCATTAGCGAGATGAAGGCCTCAGGTCTGCGTGGGCGTGGCGGCGCGGGCTTCCCCACGGGGATGAAATGGTC
>OMIJ01000266.1 GCA_900299065.1 Hyphomicrobiales bacterium | reverse complement strand
GCTTCGCTGCCGCCGGCTTTGGGCTGGCGACTTGGGTATTGATTAACCGGGCAGAGGAGGTCATCAAACCGCTCACCCCTAACCTTCTTATCCTTAAATTCGGCCCCGGATTGAGGGCTCAAACGGGAGAACGGTTGCGGCAGCTGAATTTTTAATTTTCACTTTCAAAATCTATGGGCGATGTGCTTGAGACGGTGGCCCTGCGATCGAGCTCCTATGGCTAGAGCTTTGAAAGATAATGCTGCAATTCTGTGCAATGGTATCGCCCCTTCACAGCCTTTAGAGGCTTTGAAATGGATCTGAAAAAGGCAATTTCATTGACTTCCACGTAGCGGCGGCCTAACCCTGTTGTTGTTCTGTTCAAGTCTTCAGGACATGAATGTCATGACGTGGCATACTGATCTGCAACACTTCATGGACGGAGGGCTGTGTGAACGAGAACACGCAAAGCCTATATGGGTTTAAAGAACATCCGGCCCGTGCGATTGCACTGGGAGAATTACATGCGCGCCCGGCTCTGCTTTTGCCCGAGTCAGCTTTGGCCCTGCGCTATGTCTTCACCTTTGATGAGGCCTATGCCAATAACGATCATCTCCTGATTGCGAAGCTCTGCAAGGAAAATGGGGTTGAGCCACCTGAGGCGGGCGCTCGGGCCTTACAATTCAATAGCGGACCAGTGGAAATTCGCTGGGAACGGCACAATGAATTTGTCACTTATACTTTGATTCTGTCTGAGGCGGCAGATCAGTCTGTTCTCGATCCTATTCGTGACATATTGATCACTGGCCAGCCGGGGCCGCTAGCAGCCTGTTTACGGCTGTTTGTGCGTCGACTGCCCGTTGAATCGCCTCTGTCTGCCACAGGTGGCTATGCCTGTGCTTCGTTGATTAGCCAAGGTCGGGCGACATTAGAAACCAACTTTACTGTCAATGCTCAGGGCATGCTTGATCTGGTGCTCTCCTGCCGCGGGCTCAGCGGCGTTGAAACCGGTGCTCTGGCGCAATGGGCTCTTGAATTTGAGCAATACAGAATGTTGGCCTTGATTGCTTTGCCGATTGCAAGGCGGGTGGGTTCTGTTGTGCGCGATACTGAAATTCAGCTTGCCAGCGTCACACGCAAACTTGCAGGTCAGTGGATCGGCGATAGTACCGAGGCGATCTATCTTGAATTGACCGATCTGGCAGGTAAAATTGAAGCCGAAATTACAGCAAGTACCTATCGTTTTGCTGCAGCACAGGCCTATGGCGCCATAGTGGCAGATCGTCTGGCGCGTCTGGATGAACAATCTCTGGATGAGCGTCCAACTGTTGGCTCATTTCTCTCTGCGCGCTTTTCGCCTGCCTTGCGAACATATGAAAGCATGCAAGCTGCATTACAGGATCTGGCGCGCAGAACAGCGCGGGCGGCTGATTTAATTCGCACGCATATTGATCTGCAATTATCACGGCAGAATAATGATCTTCTTCAGGCGCTGAACCGACGCACACGCCAACAGATTCGTCTGCAACAGACCGTCGAGGGCTTGTCCGTAGCGGCTGTGAGCTATTATGTGCTGGGTCTGATTGGCTATCTGCTCAAAGGGATCAAGGATGCCGGTTATATGACTCTCGATCCGTCAATCCTGACCGCAGCCTTTGTTCCAATTGTTGTGCTGGCTTTAGCACTTGCCGTGCGCCGTATCCGTAAAAATCATATCAGCTGAGACAAATCACATCTGCTCTAGGCGGATATGTGTGCCGCACCCGGATTCAGTTTCCAGATTGCGTGATTGAGAATGCCTGCGAATGTGACCCAGCATAAATAGGGCACAAGCAAAAGGGCTGCGGTCTGATCGAGCGGGAGAAATAGAATAATTTTGGCAAGGATCGACAGCCACAGAAACACCAGCTCAACAAGTGCAAGACCTGGATTGCGCAAACCAAAGAAAATGCCGGACCAGCAAGCATTCAAAACAAGACTTATCACATAAACACTCATGGCCGGCCTGATCATCTCCCAATCGCCGGAATCCCAAATCACCCAGCCTGCATAGGCATTGATAGAGTAAAGTAGAGTCCAGGCCGGTGCGAAGAGCCAATTTGGCGGACGCCAGCGCGGCTTGGCCAGGTGTTCATACCATTCCCCGGGACGGAACAAACCGCCTGATGAGGCAGCAACCATGTTCAATGCCACAAAGGCAAATAGACCAAGACCACCGGACTCGTTCATGACGGATAGTCCTCAAGAGATGACCGCAAGCGGCCGAAGTTGATTTTCTCTCAAAGATAAGTCACCCTCGCTCAGTAAATGTCAATCATGCATTCAGGCATGCGTTTAGGATTGAGACAGACTTGACGATCCGATCTTATCTGCGGCGCAGATCAGGCTATCACTGCCATTCAGTCCCTATGATGAAGTGCCCGTCTCGCACAGCTGTCAGGCTTGGCAGGAATATTGATCAAGTGAATGCTCAAGAGTTCAGCCATGTCGTCACCTGACAAGATCTGGCTGCGCGCGCAAGATCTCAAGCCTGGCCCTCCGCGCTCCTTATGCACGGATTGTGGCGTCTCGCGGATGCAAGATCCAAAAGCCTGCGCACGGGCGTGCCAATTCATCAAGCCTGATTATGCTCATTTAGAGATAAGCACGCATGGACGAAAGCGTGAGCCTCAACGTCCAGATGAACTCTTCTTTGGCGCGTTTCAATCGATGAAGCGCGCCAGATTAGCCAAGCCTTTGCCGGGTGCACAATGGACCGGCATTACAACACGCATTGCCGAGCGACTCCTCGAAACCGGAACGGTTGAGGCCGTTCTGACCATGGCACCAGATCCGGATGACAAATGGCGCCCCGTGCCGGTTTTGATTTCCAAAGCAGAGGATATGGCTGAATGCCGGGGAATGCGAATGGGCTATGCTCCTCTTCTGGCTCTTCTGGAACCAGCCCGGCAAAGAGGCATTAGCAAGATTGCATTGATTGGGATTCCCTGTCAGGTCTATGCTCTGCGCGCTCTTGAAAAAGAACTTGGATTTGAAAAAATATATGTCATCGGCACGCCTTGTTCAGACAATACGACGACAGAGAATTTTCATCGATTTTTGGCTCTTTTGTCCGAGGACCCTGAGTCAATCACTTATCTTGAATTTCGCGCCGATTATCATGTAGAGCTTAGATATAGCTCGGGCCAGATCCGTGAAATCCCTTTTTTGCAATTGCCTATTTCTCAATTGCCCCCCGACTTCTTTCCAATGACCTGCCGCACTTGTGTGGATTATACCAACAGCCTCGCTGACATCACCATTGGCTATATGGGCGGTGAAGGCGAACAATGGATTTTGGTGCGCAATGATCGCGGAGCAGAGCTTCTCGCTTTGCTTGGTGATCAAGTGATACTGAGCACGCCGGGCAGCAAGGGTAATCGCGCTTCAGCCGTCAAAGGCTTTTTGAAGAATGTCGAGCGTGCTGCCGGTGGCTTGCCGCTTCGTCGTATGCCTGATTGGCTCAGACCTCTGATTGGCTGGTTAATGCCCCGCATTGGTCCGCGCGGCGTGGAATTTGCGCGCGCACGCGTGGAGATG
>OMIJ01000265.1 GCA_900299065.1 Hyphomicrobiales bacterium | reverse complement strand
TGGGTCAATACGGGCGTGATGGCGAGTTACGGCCGCCGCGACTGGTTTCGCATTCCTGTCGTTGAGAAAGATGGTCAGGTCAGCTGGGAGCATATTCCCGAGCGTGATCATGTTTATTACGCAATGTTCCCACCCTATTCGACCGAGCGACTGCTGGATCTCCAGTCAGAATTGCAAATGTCGCCTCTGGTAAGATTGGAAACCATTGGCCGTAGCGTCAAAGGCCGTGACATGGATCTGGTGACCATCGGCACTGCCGGACCAGGCAAGAAGAAATGCTGGGTAATTGCTCGCCAGCATCCTTCCGAAATGCAGGGCGGCTTCTTTATGGAAGGGTTTATGCGTCGTCTGGTGGATGAGGATGATCCTGTATCCATAGCGCTGCTGCAAAAAGCCGTCTTCTACATCATGCCGAACATGAATCCGGATGGAGCTGATTTATCCCTGTCACGCGCCAATGCGGCAGGTGTGAACCTCAACCGCGAATGGATCAATCCATCACTTGAGCGCAGCCCCGAGGTGAAATGCGTGCGGGATCTGATGGAAACAATAGGCGTTGATTTTTGCTTTGATGCGCATGCGGATGCTCAATTGCGCTGTAATTTTCTTGGTGGCCCACTCGAAATTCCCTCGCGCAGCGAGCGGCTGAACACATTGTTCTATTGCTTCGAAAAATCCTGGGCGGCGGCTTCGCCAGATTATGAGCTCGGTCATCCCTATCCAGGTGGTTCGCCTGAAAAGGCCGATCTTTCGATGGCGTGGAATTGGATTGCGGAGCGGTTCGATTGTCTCTCCATCCTGCTTGAGCAACCGTTCAAAGATACTAGCTGGCGACAAGATCTTCGCCGAGCATGGTCGCCGCAACGCGCATTGCGTTTTGGACAAAGTTTCCCCGCCGCCATTCTGGGTGTCGTTGATCAATTGAGATAGGCCTTAGGCCGCAAGGAGTGTCACATGAACAAGTTGTTTTCTGCCGCATTGCTAGCAAGCACATTGATAAGCGCGCCGACTTTTGCTCAACAGGCGCAAAATTCTTTGACCTGGGGCTTTAGCTCGGAGATTGAAACACTCGATCCCTATGTGACTGCCAAGCGCACATCGCAGCTTATCATCCGCAATATGCTCGAAAATCTCGTCGTGCGTGAACCTGCTACTGGCGCCGCAAAACCGGGTCTGGCAACGGCATGGAAGTGGATCGATCCGACGACATTGGAATTTACCCTGCGCAAGGGCGTGACATTTCACGATGGCTCGCCCTTCACGGCCGATGATGTGGTCTACACTGTCAATTATGTGAAAAACCCCGATACTAAGACCAGCTTTGGCAAAGCTGATTACGGCTTCCTCAAGTCGGCGCAGAAGGTGGATGATTTCACAGTGCGTCTGATCCTTGAAGCGCCGACCCCTTCAGCGGTTGATCAGTTGACGCAAGTTCTGTTCATTCTGCCAAAGGCCAGTCACGAGAAACTGGGTGCGCGCGCCTTTGCCAGCGCGCCAATTGGTACGGGACCGATGAAGCTTGAAAAGTTCGAGCCCGGCCGCACCACTGTCATGGTGAAGAATGACAATTATTATGCCGCAGATTGGGGCAAGCCGCGTCTTAATCGCATCACTGTTTTGACCATTGCTGATCCGCAGACGGCCAGCGCCGAACTCTCCGCTGGAAAGGTCGATTTGCTTTGGCAGATCCAGCCTGATCAGATGCAGCAACTCAAGCAATCGTCAAACGTCACCACCGCCTCAGGCGGTTCGGTCGCCGTCTCTTTCCTGTCACTGGACGCAGCGGGCCGGTCTGGTGCCAATCCATTGCAGGATAAGAATGTCCGTCTGGCGATTTCTCACGCGATTGATCGCGAAGCGATTGCCAAGGTCTTGCGCGGTGAGGCCAGTGAAGTGATTGTCTCGCCCTGCCATCCGCGCCAATTTGGCTGCACGCAGCAAGTAACAAAATATGAATATAATCTTGCCAAGGCCAAAGACTATATGGCCAAATCCAATGTGCCGAAGAATTTTGAACTGAAAATCTCCGCCTTCACTGATAATGGACCTGTGGCTGAAGCCATTGCAGGCGATCTGCGGCAGATCGGCATTGATGCTAAACTCGACTTCCGCGAGACTTCCGCCTGGATTAAAGATTTGTTCGCCGGCAATATGCCTGCAGCAGTTGTGCCATGGCCTTCAAACGGCATTTATGATGTGGTGGCCATTAATCCGCTGTTCTTCACAGGTGATCAAGGCGATTATGCGCTTGATCCTGTGGTAATGGAATCGTTCAAGAAAGCCAATGTGCTCAATGATCCCGATGAGCGTCTCAAGCTCTATCGCACTGGCTATGAGAAGATTGCGAATGAAGCCTATGTGGTGCCGCTGATGACCAGCGTGACGCATTATGCTTATCGCAAGGGCCTCGATATCACCCTGCCGGTGGATGGTTATCCGATCATGTATATGGCTGGCTGGAAGTAAGGCGCTATGTCTGGACTGATCGGACGCAAGCTGGCTGAAGCCGCTCTGGTCGGTCTTATCGTGTCTTTCGCGACTTTTCTGCTCGTCAACTGGACGGGTGATCTGGCGATATCGCTTGGCGGCATGCAGGCTTCGAAAGAAGAGCTTGTTAAACTGCGTGCGGCTTATGGCCTCGATCGACCTTTGCTCGTGCAATATGTCGACTGGGCGCGGCGTGCCTTGTCAGGTGATCTGGGGCGCTCATTCTTTTCGCAAGAAGATGTGCTGCCGCTTATTCTCTCTCGACTTGCGGTCACCTCCCGCCTTGCATTGGCCGCTTTGCTGGTTGGTATAGCAACTGCTGCGCCGCTTGGTATTTTAGCAGCGATCTATCAGGGCAAATGGATTGATCATCTGGCACAGACTATTGCTGCGCTTTCGCAAGCCATGCCCTCTTTCTGGTCCGGCCTTTTGCTGATCCTGTTTTTTGGTGTGAATCTGAAAATCCTGCCTATCTCCGGCAATGATGATTGGACCGGTTACATTATGCCTGCGCTGGCGCTCGGCTGGTTCGTGTTTCCGATCATGTTGCGTCTGTTGCGCGCAGGCATGGTGGAGGCTTTGTCGGCTGATTATGTGCGCACGGCACGCGCCAAGGGACTGGATCCCAAACGCATCGTGCTGAAACATGCTTTACGTAATGCGGTGCTGCCTGTTGTCTCTTTAGCGGCAGTGCAATTTGGTCAATTGCTCGGTGGCTCGGTCGTTGTGGAGGCTGTATTTGCGCTTCCCGGTGTTGGTCAGCTTGCGTGGAACTCGATCCAGCGTGCCGATTTTCCAGTGGTACAGGCCGTCGTCCTTCTGGTGGCGATGATTTTCGTGGTGGTTAATCTTATTGCTGATATCATCAATGGGGTGCTTGATCCCCGCATCCGGCGGGCCTGACTTTGGCGCAACTTATGTTCGCCCTTTCGGTCGATCCGCAAGCGACCGCCAAACTGCCGCTATGGCGCCGCGCGCTGCGGCACAAGGGCTTTATGTTTGGTGCGGTGATCCTTGGATTCTACATCGTCATTGCATTGGCAGCGCCATGGATTACTCCGCATGATCCTTATGCGCAAAGCCTTGTGCGGCGGCTTCGACCACCTGTTTGGGCACCCAATGGATCATGGACATATGTGCTGGGAACCGATCCATTCGGACGCGATTATCTCTCCCGCCTCATTTATGCGACACGAACAGCACTCACTGTTGCGGCAGCTTCGGCTTTGGCTGCGGGTCTGATTGGTTCGACGCTGGGGCTTGCAGCAGGCTATTTTCGCGGACGTGTGGATCAGGTCATTTCACTGATCATTTCGACGCGGCTGGCGTTTCCCTCGCTGCTGATTGCGCTGGCTGTTTTGCAGGTGGCGGGAAGTGGATTGTGGATTGTCGTGGTCGTATTGGGACTGACCTTATGGGATCGGTTTGCAGTGGTGCTGCGCACAGCCGTCATGCAGATCAGCCGACAGGATTATGTGTTGGCAGCGCGCTCTTTTGGCTCATCGCACATGCGCATTATGTTTAAGGAAATTGCTCCCAATGTGTTTGGTCATTTCCTTGTTGTGTTTTCCTATGAAGCCGGACAAGCCGTGCTGGCTGCAACGGCGTTAAGTTTTCTTGGCCTTGGCATACAGGCCCCGCAACCCACATGGGGTCTGATGATGGCCGAGGGCCGCAATTGGCTGCTGACCAATCCCTGGCTGATTGCCAATGCGGGTATTGCGTTAATGTTTCTGGTTCTGGCGATGAATCTGGTCGGCGATGGCTTGCGCGACATCCTCACACCCAATGAGAAGGTGTGATATGCCGGTGTTGGACGTTGAAGAACTGCATGTACGAATAGCGACCCGCAACGGCCCCCTGCATGCCGTGCGGGGCGTTTCATTTTCTATCGAGCATGGTGAAACATTCGCGCTGGTGGGTGAAAGCGGTTGTGGCAAGTCGATGACAGCATTATCGCTGCTTGATCTCATGCCGCAGAATGGCAAGCGCGAAGCCAAAAGATTGCAGCTTGATGGCGTCGAGATAGGCGGTCTACCGGAGCCAGAATTGCGCCAGATTCGCGGCGATCGGGCGGCGATGATCTTTCAGGAGCCGATGACAGCACTTAATCCTGTGCTGACCATTGGCGAACAGCTCACAGAAGGCCCAAGGCTGCATCATCCAGATTTGAGCAAGGATGCTGCAAAACGACGTGCCATCGAATTGCTGGAGCGTTGCGGCATTAGCCAGCCAGAGCTGCGGCTTGCACAATATCCCCATGAATTATCCGGCGGAATGCGCCAGCGCGCCATGATTGCCATGGCGCTTATGGGATCGCCGCGTTTGTTGATTGCTGACGAGCCCACCACTGCGCTGGATGTCACTGTACAGGCGCAGATTCTAGATTTGCTGCGCGATTTGCAACGTGAGTTTGATCTTGCAATTCTGTTCATCACACATGATCTCACTCTGGTTAAAAACTTTGCCACACGCGTTGGCGTGATGTATGCGGGCGAACTTGTTGAGACCGGCTTGGCGCATGAAGTAATTTCCGCGCCGCGCCATCCTTATACATCGCGGCTTGTGGCCTGTGCGCCCGCGCTGGACACGCCATGTGGCGCGCAATTAGGTTGGCTGCCGGGTATTCCTCCGCGCCTGATTGGTGATCTCTCCGGGTGTCAGTTTCGGTTTCGTTGCGAGGAAGCGCGTACAGATTGTGATGGCTCGATTCCCTGGCATGTCTCAGGTTCACGCGGCTATAGATGCGTGCTTGAATCGAATCTGCAACAGAATCGAAAGACGTTGAGCGTTTCGCAAACGATCACCACTTCTGCTTCTGAAGCTTTGCTGGAGCTGCGCTCTGTCACAATTGCTTATCAAAGTATGGGAGCCTTTTTGACCCAAGGCCCGTCCTTTGTGGCTCTCAAAAATGCGAGCCTGGTCCTGCCGCGCGGTTCCACATTGGGTCTTGTGGGAGAGAGTGGTTCAGGAAAATCAACTTTGGCGCGCGCGGTTCTTGGATTGGAAAAGCCTGTCAGCGGTGACATTCTCATCGGCGGCAAAGCCGTGGGGTCTCTTGATCCAGCCAGCCGGGCGCGCGCCGTGCAGCCAGTGTTTCAGGATCCGAATGCTTCGCTTAATCCGCGCCATACAGTGCTGGATATTGTTCGTGCGCCGCTGGATGTGCGGGGCGAAGAAAGCAAAATTGAGCGAGATTCTCGTGCGCGCGCCATGCTGGAGCGCTGCGGTCTCGCCTATTATCATTTCAATGCTTACCCCTCGCAACTCTCTGGCGGCCAGCGTCAGCGTGTGGCCATCGCCCGCGCCTTGGTCAGTGGCCCCTCGCTTGTTGTTTGTGACGAGCCCACAAGCGCGCTTGATGTGTCGATCCAATCGCAAATTTTGAATCTGCTGGTCGATTTGCAACGTGAGTTCAATCTGACCTATTTGTTCATCAGTCATAATCTTGCGGTTGTACGGCAATTGGCAGATCGCGTGGCTGTCATGTTGAACGGCGAGATCGTTGAACAAGGCCCCGCAGATGATGTTCTGTCGCATCCGCAGCATGCCTATACGGCGCGATTGCTGGGCTCTGCAGCTTTGGCGAAAGTATAAAGTCTGCGTCATCCCTAAGCGACAGCAATGAGTTTTATTTTTTATTAATCAGATACTTATGACTGTTCAGTGATGTGTGACAGATCGCTTTACAGGGTGAATATTCACACTCGAAGGCGGGCTTTCAAGAAGGGTTGGCGTTCATATGCCTGTCGACCTTCCATCTTAGACTAAGATCATAGTCGATTAACGGTTAATCACCTGCCGGTTGAATTGACATGGGATATAGGCTGACTAAGCTTCCCCCCAAGTTGCATTATAAAGTCGCATTGTGCGGCAAAAGAGGAGTGAAACGCCATGCTGATCCGTCAACTTATGGGGGCTGCTGCAGCCACCGCCCTTATGGTCTGCGCCGCTCAGGCGGAAATTGCTAATGGCCGTGTACGTATTGGCGTTCTGACGGATCTTTCGGGCGGCTATGAGCAGAATTCCGGCAATGGCTCGGTCGAAGCTGCGCGCATGGCAGCTGAGGAAATGGGCGGCAAGATAAATGGCATGCCGATTGAAATTCTCGCTGGCGATCATCAAAACAAACCTGATGTTGGCGTTTCAGTGGCCAATCGCTGGTTTGATGTCGATAAGGTCGATGCTGTCACGGATCTTGTGAATTCCGCTGTCGGCTTTGCGGTTGTTGATGCCGCCAAGGCAAAGAACAAGACTGTGCTACTGACGAGCGCCGGTTCTGCCGACTTCACCGGCAAGGCCTGTGCGCCCGATAATTCGGTGCATTGGGTCTATGATACTTATCAAATGGGCAAGGGCATTGGTCTTGCTGTGCCAACTTTAGGCAAGAAATGGTTCTTCATCTCGGCTGATTATGCCTTCGGTGCGGCTTTGGAATCAGCTGTTGCTGGTGCGGTGAAGGCGGCTGGCGGTGAAGTGGTTGGCGGTGTGAAAGCGCCTTTGGGCACGACGGATTTCTCCTCCTTCGTTTTGCAAGCACAAGCCTCCAAGGCTGATGTTGTGGCGCTGAATAATGGCGGCGATGATGCGGTCAATTCTGCCCGTGCAGCCAAGGAATTTGGTTTGACAGCCGCTGGCATGAAAGTGGTGGCTCTTGGCCTTGATTCTCTTCCTGCAATCAAGAGCGCCACGCTCGATGTGGCGCAAGATGGCATGTATGTCACCACCTGGCATGCCGATCAGAGCCCTGAGGCCGCGGCCTTTATGAAGAAATTCATTGAGCGCAGAAAGACCGCGCCTTCCACCTTTCAGGTGGGCACTTATTCGGCTGTGTTGAATTATCTCAAAGCCGTTCAGGCTGTGAACACCACTGACCCTAAAACTGTGATTGCGCAAATGCGCAAGACCCCTGTGAATGATGCTTTTACATCGGCCGGATCTCTGCGTGAAGATGGTCGCATGGTGCATGATGTCTATCTCGTGCAAATCAAAAAGCCTGCTGACTCAAAGGGTGAATGGGATTTGCAAAAAGTGGTTGCCACTTTGCCCGGCAAGGATGCATTCCGCTCCATTGCTGAAGGCGATTGCCCTGCTTTCAAAAAGTAAGCAGCAAGGCCCGCGCATTTTGAATTTGCGTGGGCCTTTGGCTATTCTTCCTGAATAAGAAAGCTCATATGAGCACTGATCCGGCCGCGCCGATCTTGCAAATGCGAGCCGTGCGAAAAAGTTTCGCCGGGTTCATTGCTGTGCGCAATCTTGATCTGGATGTGCAACGCGGCACGATCCATGCGCTCATTGGACCCAATGGCGCGGGCAAGACGACTGTGTTCAATCTTGCCACCAAATTTCATCAGCCGACAGCAGGCCAGATTTTCTTCAAAGGTATTGATATTACCGCGACCTCGCCGAGTGCAGTAGCGCGGCTTGGCATGGTGCGCTCATTTCAGATTTCAGCTGTCTTTGCCAGTTTGAGTGCGCTGGAGAATGTGCGCATTGCTTTGCAACGCTTTCGCGGGGATAGTTTTGCATTCTGGCGCAATGAAAAAGTGTTGAATGTGCTCAATGATCAGGCGCGTGATCTGCTCGATCAGGTTGGGCTTGATGATGTGCGTGATCGCACGGCTGGCGAATTGCCCTATGGTCGGCGGCGCGCACTGGAGCTGGCCACGACATTGGCTCTGGATCCTGAGCTTCTCTTGCTGGATGAGCCAATGGCCGGTATGGGTCATGAAGATGTCGAGCGCATTGCAAAACTCATTCGTCGTGTGGCGGCACATCGCACTGTCCTGATGGTGGAACATAATCTCTCGGTGGTCGCTGATTTATCCGATCACATTACAGTGCTGGCGCGCGGCGAGATTCTGGCGCAGGGAAGTTATACGCAAGTCTCGCGTGATCCGGCAGTGATAGAGGCCTATGTGGGGACGGATCATGACTGAGTCCGTTCTCACGATCAAAGATCTGCATGGCTATTATGGCGAATCCCATGTTCTGCATGGCGTTGATCTGGATGTCAGGCGTGGCGAGGTCGTGACCATTATCGGCCGTAATGGCGCCGGCAAGACCACAACTTTACGTGCAATCATGGGCATGTTGGAAAAGCGGCAAGGCTCGATCAAAATTTGTGGGCATGAGACAATTGACTGGCCCTCAGAGCGCATTGCACGTCTTGGCATTGGTTATGTGCCCGAAGAGCGCGGCATTTATTCCAGCCTTGATGTGATGGATAATTTGATGCTGCCGCCCAAACTGGCGGAAGGGGGCATGAGTCTGGATGCGATCTGGACTTTATTTCCCAATCTCAAAGAGCGACGGCGTAGCCAGGGGACGCGCCTGTCAGGCGGCGAGCAACAAATGCTTGCCTTTGCGCGGGTGTTGCGCACGGGTGCCGCGATCTTTTTGCTTGATGAGCCAACCGAAGGTTTGGCTCCTGTCATCATTCAGCAGATTGGTCATGCGATTGAGGCGATGAAAGCTCTGGGTCATACGATGATTTTGGTGGAGCAGAATTTCCGTTTTGCTTCACGCATTGCTGATCGCCATTATGTGATGGAACATGGAAAGATTGTTGACATGATCCGGCGCGATGAAGTGCAGGTGCGCAGTGATCACATCAAATCCTATTTGGGGGTGTGATGTCATCACAAGTGATCTTTGGACAATTGCTTGTAGGCCTTATCAATGGCTCTTTCTATGCCATGCTGAGTCTTGGTCTTGCCATCATCTTTGGCCTGCTTGGCATTGCCAATATTGCGCAAGGCGCATTTTACATGATGGGCGCTTTCTTTGCCTGGCTTTTGCTACGTGAATTGGGTGTAACTTATTTCTATGCGCTCATTCTCTCACCGCTCATTGTGGGCTTGATCGGCGCTGTGGTTGAGCGTCTGCTGCTGCGCCGTATTTATAAACTGCCGCATGAATATGGGCTCTTGCTCACCTTTGGTATTTTAATGTTTACGCAAGGCCTGTTCATCTATCTCTTCCAGACGGCGGGCCGTCCCTATGCAACGCCGCCGGAATTGGCAGGCGGCTATAATTTAGGCTTTATGTTTCTGCCCAAATATAGGGCTTGGGTAGTCGTTGCCTCTTTGATGACATGTCTGGCTTCCTGGTATGCGCTGGAGAAAACATCACTGGGGCGCACCTTGCGTGCGGCAACTGAAAACCCCGCTTTGACTCGCGCCTTTGGTATTAATGTGCCCTCTTTAATGACCTTTGGTTTTGGCGCCGGCGTGGCGTTGGCGGGGGCGGCGGGTGTGCTTGCAGCGCCCATTTATACGGTCAGTCCGATTATGGGCGCTGATCTCATCATCGTCGTGTTCGCCATTATTGTGATAGGCGGCATGGGCTCCATTCTTGGTTCGATCATTACGAGTGTGAGCCTTGGTCTTCTCGAAGGATTGGCAAAAGTGGTCTATCCGCAAGGCTCCAATATGGTGGTGTTTGTGGTGATGATCCTTGTGCTTTTGGTGCGCCCTGCGGGCTTGTTTGGGCGGGAGCGCTAATCATGCAGACAATGACGCGCACACAAATTGCTCTTCTGGCTTTGGCTGGCGTGGCGGCTTTGATTGCGCCTTTTATTTTCTACCCGCTCTTCTTAACCAAAGTGCTGTGCTATGCCCTGTTTGCCTCAGCCTTTAATCTTTTGCTTGGCTCATGTGGGCTTTTATCCTTTGGTCATGCGGCCTATTTTGGGGCGGCGGCCTATATAGCAGGTCATGTAGCAAAGGTTTGGGGCCTGCCCTTTGAGATTTCGATTGTGCTGGGTGTTTTTGTCGCTGCGGTTCTGGGCGTCGTCTTCGGCTATCTGGCGATCCGGCGGCAAGGCATATATTTTGCGATGATCACGCTGGCCCTGGCGCAGATGATATATTTTCTTGCTGTGCAATTGCCTTTCACAGGCAAAGAGGATGGGCTTACCTCTATTCCGCGCGGGCAAGTTCTGGGCCTGTTTGACCTTGATAATCTTACAGTGCTTTATTTCACAACGCTGGCGATTTTCATTGCGGCGCTTTTACTCATTCAGCGCATTATTCACTCACCCTTTGGTCAGATCCTACACGCGATCAGGGATAATGAACCGCGCATGATCTCACTGGGCTATGAGACCAATCGCTATAAATTGCAGGCCTTTGTTTTGTCCGCGGCGATTGCAGGACTGGCGGGTGCTAATAAAG
>OMIJ01000264.1 GCA_900299065.1 Hyphomicrobiales bacterium | reverse complement strand
GTAGCGTCTCGTGGGCTCGGAGATGTGTATAAGAGACAGGATGTGCGATAACGCCGCCAAGCATTGAACTTTGCTGCAATCGATTTGATCGTCATGTGTACCCTCTCAATTCATTGGTAGCCGGAACTCTCCGGCGCACTGAAATCCGTGTTTGATGCAACGCAACATAAACACTTCGTCGCATAGACGGAAGATCTAATTCAGAAACGCTGATATGTTATTAACGCATAGCTCGTTCATAAATTTTTAATCAAGTTTCTGGCTGTTTAGGGCCAACATTGTTTTTCATGGTTTATAAGGCGTTTTTTTAAGCACTTTTGCCTCATTAATGGCTAGGTATGCAAAAAATGCGGCCATTCTTGAACTTTTGTTTGTGCTATGCAGCAAAACTAGAAGATCTCTACACTTTATACGGCAAGACGATTAAACTGGTTTTATTAGGCGCAGGTCGGGCTGGTACGGGCGCCAAAAGGAGTTGCCATGGCGATCAAATTTGTAGATGTCCCTACCCAGAAACCTGACCCAGCTGTCAATGCGGGCAAAGCAAAGGCTGAAAAGCCCAAAGTCAATGCCGGGACAGAGCTCGACGCCAAATCTGTCCAAGCAACGAACAAAGACTCGGTCAAAGAACCCGTCAAAAAAGGCCGCAAGAAAAAGGCCTGAGCCAATAAAGCCCAAGCCTTTAATCCAAAAGAAATCCCAGGACCCGCCTATCCTCTGGGGCGTGTGGTAATCGCCAAGGTCACTGCCGTACCGGAGGCGACCTTTTCGAGCGAGCGCCGCAAAGTACTTTCCAGCTTGGCTGGATCTTCGACCTTTTCTCCATGGCCGCCGCAAGCCTCGACGATTTTTTCATAATCGACACTGGGCGCAAGCTCAACAACTGGCAGCTGATTAGCCTTGGACGCATGACCATCAGGATACATGGACAAGGTCGCACGCCGCACCGCAAACCATTGCGAATTATTCATCACCAGAGTGAGAGTCGGGATCTTCTCGGCACGCTGCACAAAATGCGCCGCTGTGGGGACACCAAACATATAAGAGCCGTCACCGACAATGCCGATCACCTGACGATGGGGAGCGGCCACTTTGGCGCCCAGCATTTGGCCAATGCCCATGCCAAGCGCGCCTGAACTGGTAGATACCCAGCAATCAGACTCTTCAAGATCAAGCGCGGGGAAAGGCACGCCCAATTCATCACTGATAATGGCGTCTTTCTCTTTGACTTTGTTTAAACAGGCAGCGACCCAAAGAGGTGAAATGGGTGCCATGGTAGAGGCTGCAAGAATGGCAGCTTGCACCTTTTCATCCTGAGCCGCTCGCATATCGGCAATCAGCTTGCGGCGCGTTTCAATGGCTGAGGCCTGACCCTTGAGACGATCCCGCAATGCATCGCGCAACATGCCAATCGCCGCAGCCGGATCGCCTGCAACAGCCAGATCCATTTCAAAGCCACGGAATGGATAACGGCTAAATAAGGGATCATGCGCAATGTGGATGAATTTGGCATCCCGCTTGGGCTTGATATGCGCTGGCATCCAGGGCACAGCCGAATCCATCACAATGATCAGATCGGCTTTCTCAACGACGGCCTGCGAGACAAGGCCAAGATGCATGCGATTGCTGGAGGCAATATTGTGATAGGCACCGCCCTGCACAAACATAATGGCATTCTCATGCACCAGATCGCCCATTGCATGAAAGGCCTCGCGCGTCGAGCTGGGATGGCCGGCAATGATCAAAGGTGATTGTGCTTTGGCAATCATATCTGCCGCCTGCTCAATGGCAGCAAAACTGGGCGCTGCGGGAATGGCGCCCAAGGCGCGGCCGCGCGGCAAGGAACCATGATCAGCATGATGCTCGGCCAGCACTTCGCGCGGCAAGGTCAGATAAACAGGCCCCTTGGGCTGGCTCATGGCAATATCAAGCGCTCGCATCACCATAGTATTTACAGGCTGGCCTGAGCGTAATTCATAATCCCATTTGACATGCTCACGCACAATGGCGGCCTGATCAAAATTCTCCTGCGCCCAATGAATGGGCACATCACGCGAGCCATGAAGGCCAGCTTCCGTCACTGGGGTGCGACCAGCCGCCAGCAGAACTGGCACATTGTCACGCGCGGCATTCATCAAGCCGCAAATCGTATTGGCTGTGCCAACATTGACGTGAACCATCACGCAGGAGGGCTCGCCAGAAATCTTCGAATAGCCCTGCGCCATGGCAATGGCGACATTTTCATGCGGAACCGTCATAAAGGTCGGGATCTGGCGACCCTGACCTGACATGGAAACAAGGCTTTCAATGATCGGGGCAAAGTCAGTGCCACCATTGGCAAACACATATTTGACGCCGCAAGCATGCAAAGCTGACAGATAGGCTTCGGCAACGCTCTCTCCCTTGCCCTGCATTGCTGCATTCTGCATTGCTGTCATTCGCTCGTCTCCTCGCCAAAACCCTTATTCCTTTGCCTATACTATGGGCCACATCGGCCACAAGAGGCTTATTCGGGGATTACGTCAAAAGGTCACAGGCCGGACCCTAGCGGCGCGGCAGCCAGATCCTTAAGTTAGGAACTGAGAGGCAGGCTACCAAATGAATGTTTCAACAGCACAATCCCTCGAAACCCTGAAAATGCCGATTGAGGGCATGACATGCGCTACATGCGTGGGACGGGTGGAGAAAGCACTCAATGCCCTGCCCGGCGTTGAGGCCAGCGTCAATCTGGCCAGTGAATCAGCGACCATTCATTTTGATCCCAAAACAATCGATCCAATGCAATTGGTCACAAGCATTGAGCAGGCGGGCTATGATGTGCCGCAAGAGACATTCGCGTTAAAGATTGGCTCCATGACCTGCGCCAGTTGCGTCAGCCGTGTCGAAAAAGCGCTGAGCGCTGTGCCGGGGGTCACAAGGGCCCTAGTCAATCTGGCAAATGAAAGTGCTTATGTTGAAGCGAGATCCGGGCTCACCAGTCCCGGCCTATTGATCAAAGCTGTCGAGGATGCAGGTTATGAAGCCGAATTAATTCTCGAGAGTGCAGAAAGTCAGGCTCTGGCTGAGGAAAAAGACAAAGCACAACGTCAACGCGAAACAATACGCATGGTCGCCGCGCTCGCATTGGCCGCGCCTCTACTCTTGCCCATGCTGGGTGTGGATATTCCCGGCTGGGTGCAATTCTTGCTCGCCACACCCGTGCAATTTTTGATTGGCTGGCGTTTTTATGTTGCCGCCTGGAAGGCCGTGCGCAATGGCGCAGGTAATATGGATCTGCTCGTTGCATTGGGCACATCAACCGCCTATTTCTATTCAATCTGGTTATTGGTCTTTGCGCCGGGCCATCATCATCATTATTATTTTGAAGCGGCGAGTGTTGTCATTGCCCTGGTGGTCATGGGCAAATGGCTAGAGGGTCGCGCCAAACGCTCAACCACATCTGCGATCAGAGCGCTGATGGCACTTCGCCCCGCCACAGCCTTTGTCGAACGTGATGGCATCGAAACAGAACTCCCCATTGGCGCCATTGTCACCGGCGACATTGTCATTGTGCGCCCCGGACAAAGCCTGCCTGTAGATGGCATCGTACTGGCAGGTCATTCCTCTGTTGATGAGAGCTTGCTGACAGGCGAAGGCATGCCGATTGAAAAGTCAGTCAATGATGCTGTGACCGGTGGTTCGATCAATGGCGATGGCCTGCTGCGCATACGTACAACAGCGATTGGCGCGCAATCCGTCCTGTCGCGCATTATTGCACTGGTAGAAGGCGCGCAGGCAAAAAAAGCCCCCGTTCAAAAATTGGTCGATCAGGTCGCCGCCATTTTCGTGCCAGTCGTTCTGATTTGTGCAGTGCTGGCCTTTCTGGGCTGGTGGCTGATTATGAATGATCCGGCCAATGGCCTGATTGCTGCTGTGGCTGTTATGGTCATCGCCTGCCCCTGCGCTCTGGGACTAGCCACGCCCACAGCCTTTATGGTGGGCACTGGCGTTGCAGCGCGTGCGGGCATTTTGATCAGAGATCCCGAAGCCCTCGAACATGCACAAAATGTCGATACAGTTCTCATCGACAAAACAGGCACAATCACACAGGGCCATCCCTCCCTGATTGAAATCAGTGGGACAGATAATCTCGCGTCAGATGAAGTTCTGCGCCTGACTGCTGGCGTGCAAAAAGGCTCGGAACATCCTCTCGCAAGAGCTTTTCTAAATGCTGCAAGTGAAATGGATCTCACACCTGCAAACAACATTACGGCCATTCGTGGCCAGGGGGTCGAAGGCGATATTGATGGTGATCGCATCATAATAGGCAATCGTCGCCTGATGGAAAGCCACGGGATTGATCTGAGCTCTGTCACGCAACAGGCTGAACAAAGCGAGAGCCTTGGCCGCACCGTCATGTTCATTTCGCGCAAGACCAAAGAGAACAATCTGACTGCACGTTTGATTGGCCTAGCGAGTGTCGCAGATGCAATAAAACCTCAAGCTAAAGATGCGATAGATAGCCTTCGTGCTTTGGGTGTGCGGCCTATTCTCCTCACAGGAGATAATGAGCGCACGGCGCTTGCCGTTGCACACCAAATCGGGCTTGAGGATGTGCGCGCCGGTGTTCTGCCCGATGGCAAAGCACAAGTTGTGGACAGCTTACGGAACCAGGGTCACAAGATTGCGATGGTTGGTGATGGCGTTAATGATGCCCCCGCCCTTGCCGCGGCAGATGTTGGCATGGCCATGGGAACTGGCTCGGATGTGGCGATTGAGGCAGCAGGCATCACTCTGATGCATGGAGATCCACGCCTCATTGTGGATGCGATCAGCATTAGCCGCGCAACTTATAACAAGATTAAAATGGGCCTGTTCTGGGCCTTTATCTATAATGTTCTGGGTATTCCGCTGGCCGCAACAGGCCAGCTTGACCCCATGATTGCTGGAGCGGCTATGGCACTGTCTTCGGTAAGTGTTGTCACCAATGCCTTGCTGTTGCGGCGCTGGCAATCGAGCAAAAAACAGGATTACAATTCGTCAATCTCGGCATAAAAGTACTGAATTCATATCGGAGAACAAAATGATTGATTTGTATTATTGGGCAACACCCAATGGCCACAAAATCCCGATCTTTCTCGAGGAAGCAGGACTCGATTACAAAATTCATCCCATCAATATTGGTAAAAATGAACAATTTCAGCCTGATTTTTTGAAGATCGCACCCAATAATCGCATTCCGGCAATTGTCGACCATGCGCCCAAGGATGGTGGTGCACCAATCTCGATTTTTGAATCAGGCGCAATCTTGCTTTATCTGGCCGAGAAAACCGGTAAATTCATTCCCGCGGATGTTCGTGGCCGGGCGCAAGTGACACAATGGTTGTTCTGGCAAATGGGTGGACTTGGACCAATGGCCGGGCAGAACCATCACTTTGCCATCTATGCGCCAGAGAAACTTCCCTACGCGATCGAGCGCTATGTCAAAGAAACCGCGCGCCTCTATGGTGTGCTTGATCGTCAATTGGCCAAAGGGCCCTATATCGCAGGCGATTATTCTATTGCAGATATGGCTGCCTATCCTTGGATTGTTCCCTATGAACGCCAGAGCCAAAAGCTCGAGGATTTCCCCAATCTCAAGCGCTGGTTCGAGACTATGCAAGCACGCCCCGCCGTTATCAGAGCCTATGACAAGGCCAATACAATTGCGCGCTAGTGAATAAACATTATGCCTCAGGCTGCTTGCTGTCCAGCCTGAGCATGAACGCAAGATCAGGCCTTGAAGCCATGCCTTTGGCTCAAGCGCATGAAGACAATACCAAGAATTGTTACCGCCAAAGCAATCACAATGCTCATGGCTGCCAATTGAGGCACCTCGCCATTATTCCATAAATCAAGAATAACAATAGAAATAATGGCATTCTTCGGACCCGATAAAAGCACGGCGGCCGATAGATCGCGGATTGCATACATGAAGACGTAAATCCAGGTTGCAATCACAGCAGGCATGGTCAGCGGCAAGACGATCGAGCGCAATATCCGCATTGTCCCCGCCCCGCTCATTCTGGCGCTCTCTTCCAACTCCTTGCTGATCGAAATAATGCCGGAATAATTAAAGCGCATACCATAGGGTAAAAAGCGCACCACAAAGGCAAACACCAAAATCCAGATTGTCCCGTAAATGGGGATGAAGCGCATGCTCAAAAATTGCACGAGAATGGCAATGCCCAGCACAATGCCGGGAAACACCAAAGGTAGCGAACACAAAACATCAATGCTCCAGCGCGATTTCTCCTTCCGTCGCACCACTACCCAGCTCATTACCAAGGTCAGCGTGGCTACCAAAGTGGCGGCAATAGCTCCGATGAGAATAGAATTTTGCAATCCTGCATGCGTATCAGAACGCACCCATAATTCAGTGTAGTTTTTTACCGTGAGTTTGCCAAAATCCGCCCATGACGGTGAAGTATAGATCGGCAGAAATGAAGCCCACAGCATAATGATCAAGGGCAAAGCCAGAGATAAAGGCACCATCAGCACATAGATCCCAGCCAATGGCTTCCAACGACCCAGATCAATGCGTGAGGGACGAAAGCCCTTGCCGGTTACTGTGGCATAGCGGCCCGTCTCTTTGGTCAGACGATAATAATAATAGAGCGGAATGGCCACCGCACCCATCAAGAGAACAGCATAGGCACTCGCATCGCCATAACGCGGCAGAAAGCCCGCATGTATGCTGCGATAAAGCGCCGTCGTCACCGTCGTAATGCCGCCCGGAATACCAATCAGCAACGGCACTTCAAAAGATTCAAGCGTACGGATGAAGGACAGCAACATAACCGCTAGAATGCTCGGCCGCGCCAGAGGAATGATCACGCGAAATAAAGTCTGCCACCAGCGTGCGCCCGACATGGCTGCAGCTTCCTCCAGGGTCGGATCCATGGCTGTCAAAGGTGGCAGGGCCAGCAGAAAAGCAATCGGAGTCCATAACAGTCCTTCGATGAAGATCATGCCACCCATACTGAATAATTCAATCGGCACGCCCTCAATGCCAAATAATTTGCGCAACCACACATTGATCAGCCCATTATTCGGCCCCAGCAAGAGAATCCAGCCAATCCCTTTGACGATGAGGGGAGCCGCAAGCGATAAAAACGAACCAACATAAACAGTCTGACGAAATGGCACATTGGTACGCGCCACAAGCCAGGCCACCGAAAAGCCAAGACTGATCGCCATCACAGAAGAGCCCAAGGCAAAGATCAGGGTCGTGCCCCACAATTTCCAACCAGACAGAGCAATCACACGCTCATAATTGCCAATCCCAATGGCTGTCTGAAACGCCGGCAAAGGAACTGAGAAACTGCTCTTCACCAGATAGAAGAAGGGCGGCATAACAATGCTGGCGGTCAGCAGAATGAGAAACCAAACGCCCAGCTGACCAGGATCAAATTCTCTGCGCATAGGATTGGGGGACACAGCCGCCTTATCCGAACCTTCGACCATGCTCGTCACACCAAACCTCTCAACGCGCCCCTCCCCGGGGATATGACCTTGTTTGAGCGCTTCTAGCATGTCTACGCTTGGGCCAAAAGCACCCTGCGACATCATTGACAGGGCTTTCCCCTCGTCTAGCATGCGGCTAATAATCAGTGCGAAAAAATGCAAGAGAATAGGCTTGAGTGCAAGTTCAGGCCCAATTGAACGGGGGATTTATGTTTGAAGCTGATATACCGACCTACAAAATCGGCTATCTCTCCCCCCTGCCCGTCATTGATAATGCCGCTTATGAGTTTTACCGATTGGCTCCCCCCGGCCTGATGGCGGTTTTGATTTCCGTCGGCCTTGGGGAGTTTTCCGCCAAGGATGTCGAGCGTGTCTTCGTCCCACTAGATGGTTATCTCGATCAATTGATGGATCGCGGCATTGATATGACCGTACAAGCCGGCACTCCTCTGGCTGTCCTGATGGGCCTAGAGGCGCATGATCGCTTGCTCGATCATATTGCTAAGCGCACGGGCAAGCCCGCCACTTCAACAATCACCGGCGTTGTACGTGCCAGCAAAGCCATGGGGCTGAAGAAAATTGCACTCGTTAACAAATGGTCCGTGCCAATGAATAAAGTACTGGCTGATTTCTTTGCCCGCGATGGCATTCAAATCTGCGGAACGTCGACCAAAGATCTCACCCCTGCCGAATTTGTCAAAATCGAATCCGGCAATCATATGCAATTATGCTATGAGCTCAGCCGCAAAGCCATTTTAGACAATCCTGATTGCGATGGCCTTTATGTTGGTGGCGGCACATGGCTGTCTGTGCCGGTCACACGCAAGCTGGAACAAGAATTCCCCGATAAGGTGATCATCTGCAATCAGACGGCGCAAATGTGGGACTTCCTGCATATGCTGGGAATCTGGAAGCCGATTCCCGGTTATAATCGCTTATTGGCGCAGGCCTGATCATGTTTGAAGCTGATATTCCCAAAATTAAACTGGGCGGTCTTTTGCCATTGGCCATTATCGACAATGCGGCCTATGAATTTTACCGCTTGGCCCCTCCCGGCGTCATGCAAGTGATGGTCTCGGTTGGCCTGTCAGAATTTTCCGCGCAAGATGTTAATCGTGCTTTCTCGCCACTCGATTCTTATCTCGATCAATTGATGGATCGTGGCGTCGATATGGTCGCTCAACATGGCGTGCCTTTGCCTATTCTGATTGGCGTTGAGGCGCACGATCGCATGATCGCGCATATGGCCAAACGCACTGGCAAGCCTGCCTCATCCACTGTGCTGGCCGTCGCACGCGCCGCACGCGATATGTGCCTAAAAAGACTTGTCGTGGTCAATAAATGGACCGATGCAATGAACGGCGTCCTGGCAGAGTTTTTTGCACGTGAGGGCGTCAAAGTAATTGGCAAAACGGTTGAAGAAATGACACCGGCGCAATTTGTCAAACTCAGCAGCCGCGACAATCTCACTCTGGCTTTTGAATTAGGACGCAAGGCCTTTGCTGATCACCCAGATTGCGATTCCATCTATATTGGTGGAGGCGCCTGGCTTTCCGAGCCTGTGGCGCGTGAATTGGAGATTCAGACGGGCAAGATTGTCCTATCCAATCAATCCGCGATGATTCGCGACCAGTTAAAAATTCTCAATGCCTGGACCCCGCAACACGGCCATAGCCGCTTGCTGAGCCTCCCCTAAACCTCAAACGAGGGATGCTCAGGTACAAGGCCTGATTTACGGGCGCGGCTGAGATAATAGGTCCATAATTTGCTGCAATGATAATCGCGCACTTCGTGGCGATTGATCTGCTCCATTTCAGCCTCATTTAAAGGCACGGGCACTTGCCCGGCCTGCATGACCTGAATTTGCGCTTTGGCATTTTCTTCAAAATGCACCGCATCAACAAGCAGGGCTGGAATGGATTCAGCAACCAGGACCAAACCATGGGCGCGAATTAAAGCGGCTTGATGCGGCCCCAAAGTCTGCGCCAAGGCACGGCCCTGTTCAGGCAATTTGATATGACTGGGATCAGGATGGGTAGGAATGCCACTGGACCAGCGCACAGCCCGTGCCCGGATGGGCTTGAGCTGCGCGTCCTTCATCAAGGTGAAAGCAATGGCAAGTTCCATATGCGAATGCAGAACTGCCTCAACATCACCGCGAGCACGATAGATTTCACCATGTATCGCGGCTTCAATAGGCGGCTTGCCATCTCCCTCCAGCACGCGCCCGTCAAAATCAACGAGCAGTAAACGATCTGGCATCAGATCGGATCTTGGATCCGATCCCGCTTGAATGAAATAGGCATCGCGATGGGGCGCGCGAGCCGAGACATGGCCGGAATAATCCAGAATACCTTCAGCATTCAGGATACGAGAAGCAATAGCCACACTCGCCTTCAGCTCGGCATCGCGATTGGACAGACCCATTTCAGCGACCCGTATTCTCTTCAATACCGCCAATGATTTGTTGCAGACGTTCTGCAATCGGCTTGGGTGTCGCGACGATTTCAGCCACGATCTTTTGTAGGCTCTCGCCAGAGACAGCCGTAATATCGAAATTCTCTTTGCGAGCCTCATCAAGAAAGGCCTTGTCTGCAAGCATCCGATCAAAGGCGGAGCGCAGAGCCTTCACACGATCCTCAGGCACGCCTGGCGTGGTGAAGATCGGTCGACCAATCGTCGTAGAGGCCGAAAGCAATTTGAGAATTGAACGGTCATCTTCAGTCTTGGCCAGATCAATCAACAGCGGCACATTGGGCAGATCCGGTGCCTTTTCCAAACCAATTTGCACCAGAATATTGATCTTCTTTTGCGCCAACCAATCGGGACGCGTGGCTTTCCAGGCCGCCCATGAATTCGAGCCGCGGCCTGCAACTTCGCCCTTTTCCATCGCAAGATTGATGTCATTGCCGCCCGGATAGCCGGTAATGATTTTGAATTTTGTGCCCAGCAGCGCATTCATCGCTTTGGGATATTGCGAAGATGTACTGCCGCCCGTAGCCCCAATGGGCACTTCTTTGAGCTTGGCATCGTCAATGCTGGCAACACCTGACGTCTGCCAAGTCACAGTGGTATTATTATCGGCATTGGGATTGCCGATATAAATGAATTTATTCACGTCGATTTTGAGCTGTGTATCCCCCATCGCTTGCTCAACAGACAAGGATTGGTCTGCTGTGGCCAGCACAGTGCCGTCCTTGGGTGCGACATTGTAAACATAAGTTGCCGCCACACGTGATCCGCCACCGGGCATATTACGCGGCACTATGCTGGGCTTGCCGGGGATATAATCACCCAGACGCCGGGCTACCAAACGGGCATAGAGATCATAGGTTCCACCGGGCGTATAGCCGATGATCATATCAATTTTTTTGCCTTTATAAAAATCCTCAACTGCTTGCTGAGCTTGTGCCATCTGAGCCATAGATAAGCTCATCGCCAGAATGCTCACGCAGGACTTGATACCAAAACGCATTATTTTCTCCGTGCAATCGAACAACAAGGTCCGTTCTATGTTGGAATACCAAACTTAATCTTCAGACTGATCATGCGGGTTATTTTGTAGATCAATGATCTCGATCACATTGCGATCTGGATCATGAAAATAGGCGCTGCGACCCTGAAATGTGCCGGAGCGGCGATCTTCTTCTTTGAAAATGCGAACCTGTTGTGATGCCAGAAAAATGCGGGCGCGATCATATTCCGCCGAGGTGACCTGAAAGGCCGTATGGATCTCGTGCTTGTCGCCGACATTGGGATCAATCGGATTATCAGAATAGGTCAGCACAAAATGCTGATCATCCGGCGTGCGCATGAAAACCATATGAGAATTGCGACGTATGCGCTTGAGCCCTAAAATCTCGGTATAGAATTTTTCTGACCGATCGAGATCCTTCACCGGAATCGTGAAATGGACCAAACTTTCAATTTGCAGCATTCCCACTCTCCCCGCCAAACCCCATGCAACTCTTTTTAGAGCAGCCTTGCATACTAGCAAGCTCCTCTTGGCACGTTAACTATGGTCAATCCATCTGACCACTGCCATATAGGATCAAAGAGGAGTTTTCTATGACCAAGAAAAGTGTCGAAAGCGTCGAATTCACACCCCATGCGCATTGGGTTGGTGATGGCTTTCATGTCCTGCCCCTATTTGCCAATAAGGCCTTTACTCCCGCCGTCAGCCCCTTTCTGATGCTAGATTATGCCGCGCCGGAGATTTTCCCGCCTCGCGAACAGCCCCCGGGGGTCGGCCCGCATCCCCATCGCGGCTTTGAAACCGTAACCATAGTCTATGCAGGCGAGATTGAGCATCGCGATTCGGCAGGCCATTCAGGCAAAATTGGCGTTGGCGATGTGCAATGGATGACAGCTGCCTCTGGCATTCTGCACGATGAATTCCATTCGCGTGAGCAATCGCGTAAGGGCGGCCCCGTCAGTATGGTCCAGCTTTGGGTCAATCTGCCCGCCAAATATAAAATGACCAAGCCCAGCTATCAGACCCTGTTGGCGCAGGATATTCCAGTGATAGCTTTGTCGGATGAGGCTGGCCAGTTACGCGTCATTGCAGGCGCTTTCAATGATCAGCAAGGCCCCGCCCGTACCTTCAGCCCCCTCAGTGTCTGGGATGTAAAATTAGAGGTCGGCAAACAGGCGCATTTGCCTATTCCAAAAGGATATCGGACCCTATTGGCCTTGCTCGAGGGCGAGATCAGCATTGGCGAAAAAGCCTATCGAAAGGGCGAGGTGCTGTTTTTCTCCGATCAAGGCGAACACATAGAAATCAGCGCAAAGACGCAAACAAAGTTTCTGATCCTCTCGGGCGAGCCGATCAATGAACCTATCGCCCATTATGGCCCCTTTGTGATGAACACACAGGACGAGATCAGAACCGCGATTGATGATTTCCGCCGCGGCCGCATGGGCCATCTGGCCGCGTAAGGCTAAGAGCCGGACTCAAGATTTGTGAGCCCGGCCATTTGCTGTAAAACCTGCCAGCGCGCTTGCGCATATTCAAGCGCATTGGCATGCGGCGGCGTGCCATAGGCGATGAGCGCGCATCGCTCAAATTGATTGAGAACCCAGACAAACTCGCCAAGCTCTGAAACCGGATCTGTATTTGCACGCGCCCAATCGGCATCCGCCGTTTGATGCAAGGACTGCCCGGATGACATAGCCAGACGATGCGCCGCCTCGCCATATTCAAGACAAGCGCTCCGCTCATAATGGCGCAATTGGGCCAAAACTTCGATCAGGGCCGCCACAGGATCACCCACACTTTGCGCCCATTCTCGCGCCTGAGCTGATGTTATGGCCTTGCTCATGTTTAACTCTACCCCTGCTTTGCACCTGCCTGCCAAATGCTCAGGCTCACTCTCGCCTTGTCATCCAGCATGGCATAATTGCGCTGCGCCAGACCATGCTGGCGCAGCACGTCCTGCGCACTTATGCCGTTCCGACATTGCGAAAAGATCGGCACACCATCAGATATGGTGACATTTTCCGCCCGTGCCAGATAAAAACAATCAAAGCCAATGGCGAGAAATTCATCAAACACAAGCCGCCCGCCTGTTACAGCCACACGTCCGCCCTCTGCCAATAATTTGGCGGCTACTTCGCGCCAGTTCATCAATTGCGGATTCCACCAAAAACCATCCGCGCGTAGTTCCAGACCCTGTGCCTGATGTGACAGGATCAAGCGGCATCTACCTTTGGGATTGGGAAACATCGCATGGCCAATACGCCCCAGCACAATCAAACTGGCTTGATCCAATTGATGTTGAAAATGCTGCCAGTCAGCCTCATGCCTCAGCCCTGCAGGCATTAGCCCCGAAGCATCAGCTATTTTATCATCTGCCGAGACTATGGCATGACCGCAAATCTCAATCACTGAGTGCTTCAATGCAAAATTTGCCCTAGAAAAATCTTGGTGCGCTCATGCTGAGGATTTGAGAAAAACTCTTCCGGCGTGTTGATTTCGACAATCTCACCGCGATCCATAAAGACGATGCGATCGGCGATCTGCCGCGCAAAGTTCATTTCATGCGTGACACACATCATCGTCATGCCTTCATGCGCCAATTCCACCATGGTCTCCAAAACCTCTTTCACCATTTCAGGATCAAGCGCGGAAGTGGGCTCATCAAACATCATGATCTTGGGGAACATGCACAGCGAGCGCGCTATCGCCACGCGCTGTTGCTGGCCACCGGATAATTGACCGGGATATTTATGCGCCTGCTCGGGAATGCGCACGCGCGAGAGATAATGCATGGCGATTTCTTCCGCCTGCTTTTGTGGCATTTTACGCACCCAAATGGGAGCCAGCGTACAATTTTCCAGCACTGTCAAATGCGGAAACAGATTGAATTGCTGAAATACCATGCCCACTTCGCGACGAACTTCATCAATGCGCTTGAGATCCTTGGTCAGCTCCACACCATCAACAATAATCTGTCCCTGTTGATGCTCCTCGAGACGATTGACGCAGCGTATCATTGTGGATTTGCCCGATCCTGAAGGACCGCAAATCACTATCTTCTCACCACGTTTGACGCTCAGATGAATGTCGCGCAGCACATGAAAGCCGCCATACCATTTATTCACACCAATCAGATCGACCGCAATCTCATTGACGACAGGTTGCAGTTTGGGATGAACAGACATCAACACAACTCCTAACGCCGCCGCCCGACTGCAAGTCTGGCTTCGAGATTTTGTGAATAACGCGACATGGAATAGCAGAACACCCAGTAAAACAGCGCTGCAAAGACATATCCCGTGGTGGAAAGACTGGGCCCGGCCCAAACTGGGTCAAGCCGTGCAACTTCAATCGCACGTAGAAAGTCGAAAATGCCAACAACTGCCACTAAAGTGGTATCCTTGAACAGCGAGATGAATGAATTGACAATGCCAGGTATGACCATGGTCAATGCCTGCGGCAGAATGATAAGGCGCATCATCTGCCAATAACTCAAACCGAGGGACATAGCCCCTTCAAACTGCCCCTTGGGCATGGCCTGCAAACCGGCCCTGATCGTCTCTGCCGTATAGGCGCCTGTAAAGATCGATACGCCAATGAGCGGGCGCAACAATCGATCCGGCGTTAATTCCTGTGGCACAAACAAGGGCAGCATAGTATTGGCCATGAACAGAACTGTGATCAATGGCACACCGCGCACAAATTCAATCAGAACAATACTGACGAATTTAACAATCGGCATATGCGAACGCCGCCCTAAAGCGAGCACAATTCCAATAGGCAGCGACATGACAATGCCAACCAGCGCGACCAATAGGCTGACAAATACCCCGCCCCATAAATTCGTACTCACCTTGGGCAATACACCTTCAAATCCATAGGCAAGCCAATAGCCGGCGACGGGATAAGCAATGAAGAACAGCACACTCGCCAAGCGCTTGGCTGGCAGACGCGGGATCAATAACCAGCCCACCAAAAGAGCGCCCATCAATAAGGTAAGATTGACCCGCCAAACCATCTCGCGCGGATAAGATCCATAGACAAAGAAACTGAGCTTTCGTTCAACAAAAGCCCAGCAAGCTCCCGTGCCTTCCACACGGCAGGGCACGCCATCCTCTGCGCTCCATATGGCATCAATAAATAAATATCGGATCAGATCGGGCACAACCAATGCGACCAGAGCAATGCAAGCCAGAGTCACAAAACCGGATAGCGGCGTGGCAAACAGATTATCATTGATCCAGGCCAGCACGCCGCGCGTGGGAATAGGCGGCTGGCGCGCCGCAATGCTCTCTTGTCGGACAAAAACATTCTGCCGCACGGATGAATTTATATTGAGTTTGGGATCAGACTGGCTCATATCAGCGATCCACCAGAGCCATACGGCGATTATAAAGATCCATGATCAAGGATGTGAACAAAGAGACCACTAGATAGACCGCCATAGTGATCGAAATGACCTGAACAGCAGCTCCAGTCTGATTCAGCACAGTGCCCGCAAACACCTGCACCAGATCGGGGAAGCCGACAAACACCGCCAGAGACGAATTTTTGATCAGGTTCAAATATTGATTGGTCAACGGCGGAATAATCACGCGCATGGCTTGCGGAATGATCACCAATTTCAAAGCCAGCCCACGTCGCAGACCCAAAGCTGCTGAAGCCTCATTCTGTCCCTGCGGCACAGCCAATATGCCACCGCGGACCACTTCAGCAATAAAGGAGGCTGTATAGGTGGAAAGACCAAAGATTAGCGCCGCAAATTCCGGCGAAACACGAACGCCCCCGGCAAAATTAAATCCGCGCAATTCTGCATAGGCAATCGTCACATGACTGTCCAAAAATCCAAAGGTGATCAGCGGCACACCTATAATTATCGCCAGCATGATCAAAGCCACAGCTTGTTGCTTGCCCGTTTGCCTTTGTCGCTCACGCGCAATAGCGCGATACACAAACGCCGCGCCAAGGCCGATGAGACTGGCAATCGACAGCTCAAGCGCACCACCAACCAAATTAATCTCGGGGAGGATCAGGCCGCGATTGTTGAGAAATACACCCATAGAACCGCTCAAATGCAACAGGCCCACATTGGCAAGGCCCAATAAGGCACCGCCAAACAACCAGAACAAAATCGCCAGCCCAATAAGCACAGAGCCAAACACATTACCCAGCAAAGTCCCCGTCCCCTGCATGGCGCGCGAGCGTCTTAGCAGCAGGCCACCCGCCAGCACCATCAATGAGGCGATAATTGTGGTGCTGAGATCGGGTTGGGTGATTTGCACGCCCGGCATAACCAGCGAGTCACGTGGATTGGGCAAAGGCTTGAGAACTGCATTATACCAGAACAATAATTGCAGCAGCAAAGGAATGTTGCGCAGACTCTCGACATAAACGCCGGCAAGACGGGCCATCAGCCAATTGGCAGATAATCTGGCAATGCCGATAAAAAAGCCGATCAAAGTCGCAATGGGAATGCTAATACCCGCCACAAGTAATGTATTGAGCAAACCCACCCAAAAGGCCCGGCCATAAGTTGAGCTGGCTGCGCCATAATCAATCAAAGTCAGATTAATGTCGAAACCGGAGGTTTTGAACCAGAAGCCGAAATCAGTGGGAATGCCGCGCGCGCGCATATTCTGGCTGGCATTGCTGGCCGCTTCATACACAAGCACCAGCAGGACACACAGCAAAACAAGCTGGTAGACCAATCCTCTATAAAAAGGATCGTTCCACCAGGCTATGTGAGGTCGGTGTGTCAGTTTGTGATCGGACATGCCTGCACCTGATCAATAAAAAGGGCCAATGAATGGCCCTTTTCATCAGGTCTCAGCGCACGGGCGGAGCGTATTGAATGCCACCCTTGGTCCACAGATTATTAAGACCGCGACGGATCTTCAGCTTGGAGCCTTCGCCAACATTCTTCTCGAAGACTTCGCCATAATTGCCGACATGTTTGACGATGCGATAAGCCCAGTCTTTCGAAAGGCCCATGGCCTTACCAAAGTCACCTTCCGAACCCAGCAGACGCTTGATCTCGGGAGTGGCTGATTTAGCCTTTTCGTCAACATTAGCTTTGGTCACACCCAGTTCTTCAGCATTCACCATTGCAAAATGTGTCCATCGGACAATGTCATACCATTGATCATCGCCTTTACGTACCGCTGGCCCGAGTGGCTCTTTGGAAATGATTTCTGGCAGCACCATATGTTCATCTGGATTGACGGTGCGCAATCTCTCGGAATAGAGGCCAGAGGCATCAGTTGTGTAAGCATCACAACGGCCGGAATCATAGGCTTTTAATGCCTCATCGGAAGTCGCAAACACAACGCCTTCATATTTGATATTATTCGAGCGGAAATAATCGGCCAGATTGAGTTCTGTCGTTGTGCCTTGTTGCACGCAGACCGAAGCACCTTCCAGTTTCAACGCGGAAGCCACATTCAGCTTCTTGCGGATCATGAAGCCCTGACCATCATAATAATTAACGCCAGCAAACAGCAGGCCCAGATCCGCTTCACGCGATTGGGTCCAAGTACCATTACGGGCCAGCACATCAATTTCGCCCGATTGCAAAGCGGTGAAGCGATCTTTTGCCGTCAGGGGAATGAACTTTACCTTATTGGGATCGTCAAAAATGGCAGCCGAAATGGCCCGGCACAAATCAACGTCAAGACCGGCATAATTACCCTTGTCATCAGGAAGACCAAAGCCAGCCAGACCGGGATTGGAACCGCAGGACAAATAGCCCCGTTGCTTGATCTGATCGAGAGTTTTGCCCGCTTGGGCGAAGCTGGATGTAGCAGCCATACCGGCAGCGGCAGCAATGAGGCAAGTGGCGATTATGCGTTTCATGTGTCATCAACTCCCTAAATTCATACCTTGGCTGATCCAGAGGACATTTCAACTCAGTTTCGAGGCCAGCCATCTACCCCTTATCGAAGTCTGTTTGCCGCCCCAGGTCAAGCACAACTCTTCATCACTTAGGGCAATAGAACAGAATTTAAACCTCACTTGACGCTGATCTGTGAAAATAGGCAATTAAGGCCCAGATAGGTGGTGAGATGAAGAAAACTGACCTTGAAACACGTAAAAACTTGAAAACCCGCACCAAAATGATCCATGCCGGGCGCCAGCCGGCCGATCAATATGGCTTTGTGAACACCCCAATCTATCGGGGCTCAACCGTTCTGGCCCCGAACTATCAAGCGCTCTTGGATCATTCCATGCCCTTTACTTATGGCCGGTTTGGCACACCGACCACACAGGCTCTGGAAACTGCCTGGAGTGAATTGGCCGGAGCCGCTGGCACAGTGCTGGTCCCCTCAGGACTTGCAGCCATCTCGCTGGCCTTGATGAGCGTGCTGAGCGCCGGCGATCATCTGCTGGTAACTGACAGCGCCTATCGCCCCACCCGCACCTTTTGTGATCGCTATCTGCGCCGCATGGGCGTTGAGACCACCTATTTCGACCCGATGATTGGCGCCAATATCACAGCCCTGCTCAAGCCCAATACGCGCGCCATTATGCTAGAATCCCCCGGCTCGCAGAGTTTTGAAATGCAGGATATTCCCACCATTGCCGCTGCGGTAAAGCCAAACGGCATTTGCGTGATCATGGACAATACCTGGGCAACG
>OMIJ01000263.1 GCA_900299065.1 Hyphomicrobiales bacterium | reverse complement strand
TCCTGGACCGATCCCGAAAGCGGGTTTGTTAGCCAGATCCGGATTATGGATTGCGATTATCGCAAAGCCTGACATTTTGTTTGTTCCTGCAAGTGAATTCTAGCTCGACGCAAGAGCGTCTAGCTGAACAACTGAGGTCAGACATGGTCATCGTCTCGCACGAAATATTCCTGCAGATTGAGAGCGACGAGACAGTCATTGCAATCAATATTCATAAGCCTGAAAAGCAAGAACAGGTTTGGGCTTGTCGCTATGAGATCGCTTGGCCGGAGGGGGCGCGCATATTTGAAGCCATCGGGTTTGATGCGCTTCAGGCGCTGGTGCTGGCGCTCCAGATGATTGGTGCTGAAATCTATTCGATTTCTTATCATCGGGAAGGACGTTTGCGCGCTTACAACGACGAGAAGGGCTACGGCTTTCCGGTAGCGGCTCCGCTGCGCGATCTATTGGTTGGCGCTGACAAGCTCGCAATGTAGCTGCGACGATTGTCAGAGGTTACCTTGCTCCGAACAAACGGTTTTGAACTAAAGATCACATTCCTGCGGATAAGATCGCAAAGATTCGAAAATCTGCGTAATGGCGGAGGGGGCGGGATTCGAACCCGCGATACGGTTTCCCGCATACACACTTTCCAGGCGTGCGCCTTCAGCCACTCGGTCACCCCTCCTCAACAGGCTTGCCCAAAAGATAGTCTGACACATTTGGAAGTCTGTTTCAGACATGGCCAAAGGCCTGCCAGAAGTGGCGCACTATAGCCACCGATGGCCGTTGTGCAAGGCGGGATTGGCCATAGCCTGGCAATTTGACCATTATTCCCCAACCGGTCCCTCAGTTCGGCCCGTCATGGACAGGGCCTAGACAGGCGATTATCAATAGGGTGATCGCCAGCTCTGGCAGCCAAGGGTCCGATCTGCCCCAATGATAAGATTAACATTTAAAATCATATCCCTAATAAGCGCGGCGGCAGCCTTTGCCGCCTTGGTCGTTGACGGCACCCGGTCTTTGGCCAGTTCGCAAATCAGCCTTGTTCCCTTTGGCGAGGCATTTGAGCATGTCTTTCCGCATCGGCTGGAAGTCCTGCAAGCGCAGATCGAGCGCGATCTGCATCCCCTTATATGGGACCCTCTTGTGCTCTTTTTGTTGCAATCGCCAAGCTGGTTAATTCTGGCTTTGATGAGCTATTTGTTCATGCGCCTAAGTCGGCAACCCAAGGTCCCGATCGGCTTTTCCAGTCGATCCTAATGCTTTGTGAGCCATGTCGAACGAAATGCGGCCAGCCCCCCTCTTTCCATTGAGGCTTGGCGCAAGCCTCTCTATACTCATATTTCCTTGGTTCAGGAGCCTGAGATGATTTTCTTCCGCAAGCCTGCGGTCATGCCCGATCCCCAGCACGCTCTGCCGGGACGCAGAGAACCTCTTGCCACCGCCAAGAGTCATTTTGTGTCGGGCGCTTTTCTCAAAGGCCCCTTCCCTCAGGGCGCTGAAACCATAATGTTTGGCATGGGCTGCTTTTGGGGTGCCGAGCGCAAATTCTGGCAATTGGGTGCCGGCATTCATGTCACAGCCGTAGGCTATGCGGCGGGCTATACGCCCAATCCGACTTATGAGGAAGTGTGCAGCGGCCTGACAGGACATAATGAAGTCGTGCTCGTGGTTTTTGATCCGCATCTTGTCTCTGTTGAAAGCCTGCTCAAAGTTTTCTGGGAAAATCATGATCCCACACAGGGCATGCGTCAGGGCAATGATGTGGGCACTCAATATCGCTCGGGCATTTATACTTCGACACAGGCCCATAAGAGTGCGGCTCTCGCCAGTCGCGATCTGTATCAAAAAGCGCTCAGCGCCAAAGGTTTTGGAGCCATCACAACAGAAATTGCGGATGCACCAGTCTTTTATTATGCTGAGGATTATCATCAGCAATATCTCGCGAAAAACCCGGATGGTTATTGCGGCCTTGGCGGAACAGGCATTGCCTGTCAGCTGGGATTGCCGATAAAGATTGACTGATCTTTCTTTCAGGCGCTGGCACAAGATCTGGGCCGCAGACTCATCGCGTGGACTGGCAATATGTTTGAAAAAATTCTTGAGCGGGTCATTTTTTCTAGTCGATGGTTGTTAGCGCCTTTCTATCTTGTGCTGATCATCGGCCTTGTCGGACTTTTGATTAAGGCCGGTCAGGACGCTTCTAAATTTGCCTCTAATCTGTTCAGCCGTTCCGAGGCGGAAGTGATCATGGATCTTCTGGGTCTGATTGATCTGACTTTGACAGGATCCCTGATCATTATTGTGATCTTCTCGGGCTATGAGAATTTTGTCTCCAAGATCGAGGCGGCGGAGCATTCCGATTGGCCGAGTTGGATGACAAAGATCGATTTTGCAGGCCTCAAACTCAAACTCTTTTCCTCGATCGTCGCCATTTCGGGTATACAATTATTGCATGCCTTTATGGATCTTTCTCATATCAGTGATCGCGATCTGATATGGACTGTGGTCATTCATCTCGTCTTTGTCGCCACTTCCTTTCTGCTGGCCTTTACCGACCGGATCGCCGCCAATCAGGATCACAGCTGAGCTTCTCAAACATCAGCTTATGCCAAGTGTGACACTTCAGCTCTGGCCATAAGCTCATCAGGAATATGATATGAAGGACCTTGCTTCTGTTGCCTCGCAACTTATCACTGTGCGTGATTATTTGCGCTATGCCATGAGCCGCTTTGAGAGCGCCGGGCTGGTCTATGGCCATGGCACGACCAATGCGCTTGATGAAGCCGCCTTTCTCATTCTGGAAGGGCTGTCGCTGCCCATTGATCAGCTCGATCCTTTTCTCGATGCACGCCTTCTGCTGAGCGAGCGCGAGCGCCTCGTCGAACTGATTGAGGCGCGCGTTATAACGCGCAAACCCGCTTCTTATCTGCTGGGCAAAGCCTATGTGAAGGGCATTCCCTTTCATGTCGATGAGCGCGTGATTGTGCCACGTTCCTTCATTGGTGAATTATTATTTTCTGATGTGTTGATAGGCGCTGAAGGCTTGATCCAGGAGCCCGAGCAATTGTCGAATGTGCTGGATCTGTGCACGGGTTCGGGCTGTCTTGCTATTCTGGCAGCACGTGTCTTTCCCAACGCAAATATTGATGCGGTCGATCTCTCGAAAGATGCGCTCGCAATTGCCGGCCGCAATGTTGAGGAATCGCCCGATTCAGATCGCATCCAGCTCTTTCAGGGCAATCTCTTCGAGCCCCTTAAAGGCAAGCGTTATGATTTGATCATCACCAATCCACCCTATGTCAGCCAAGAGGTGATGCAATCTCTGCCGCCTGAATATGCGCATGAGCCCAAAATGGCTCTAGCGGGCGGTGAGGATGGTCTCGATATTGTTCGGGTCATTTTGCAACAAGCTCCGCTCTATCTCACTTCACAGGGGGGATTGATTTGTGAGATCGGGGAGGATCGCGACATATTGGAAGCCGAATTCCCCTCCCTGCCTTTTATCTGGCTCGATACCGAGGAAAGCTCGGGTGAGGTCTTCTGGCTGGCGGCGCAAGATTTTCCTAAAATCAAATAAAATACAATAAATCAAATACATAGATGATATTTAGATCTTCAGAAGGCCTTTCAGTCACATAAAGACTTCTTTATATCTTTATTGTCTGTTGCAAGCTCTGCTGATATAGAGAGCGCCAGTCAAACTCTAAAGTGTAGGATGTCATGACACACGATTACGCGATTGCCGATATCAAGCTTGCCGAATTCGGCCGCAAAGAACTCAACATTGCCGAGACAGAAATGCCCGGCCTCATGTCCACCAGAGCTGAATATGGTCCCAAGCAGCCATTGAAGGGCGCGCGCATTGCAGGCTCTCTACACATGACCATTCAGACAGGCGTATTGATTGAAACACTCAAGGCTTTGGGCGCTGATGTGCGCTGGGCCTCATGCAATATTTACTCCACGCAAGATCATGCTGCCGCAGCCATTGTTGCAGCTGGCACACCCGTTTTCGCGATTAAGGGTGAGAGCCTGACCGATTATTGGGAATATACACATCGCATTTTCGAATGGGCCGATGGTGGCACACCCAATATGATTCTTGATGATGGCGGCGATGCCACCGCTCTCATTCATCTGGGTGCACGCGCAGAGGCTGGCGACACGGCCTTTCTCGACAAGCCTGGTAATGAGGAAGAAGAAGTTTTGTTCGCCGCCATTAAGGCGCGTTTGAAGAGCCGTCCTGGCTGGTACACAGCTAATGCCAAAGCCATTCGTGGCGTATCGGAAGAGACCACCACAGGCGTGCATCGTCTATACAATATGCAGAAAGATGGCACCTTGCTCTGGCCTGCCATTAACGTCAATGATTCAGTCACCAAATCAAAATTCGACAATCTCTATGGCTGCCGTGAATCACTTGTTGATGGCATTCGTCGCGGCACGGATGTGATGATGTCGGGCAAGGTCGCTATGGTTGCCGGTTTTGGCGATGTTGGCAAGGGTTCTGCTGCCTCTTTAAGGCAAGCCGGTTGCCGCGTTTTGGTGTCAGAAGTTGATCCGATCTGCGCTCTGCAAGCGGCGATGGAAGGCTATGAAGTTGTCACCATGGAAGATGCAGCGCCGCGCGCTGATATTTTCGTGACTGCAACAGGCAATGTGGATGTGATCACGCTCGAGCATATGCGCGAGATGAAGGATCGCGCCATTGTCTGCAACATCGGCCATTTTGATTCTGAAATTCAGGTCTCCGCTTTGCGCAATATGAAATGGAATAATATCAAGCCGCAGGTGGACGAAATTGAATTTCCCAATGGTCGCCGGATCATTCTTTT
>OMIJ01000262.1 GCA_900299065.1 Hyphomicrobiales bacterium | reverse complement strand
TGGCTCCATACAGCCAGCTTCGCCTACCACACGTGCAGGCACGCCTGCCACCGTCTTGTTATGCGGAACTGATGACAGAACGACCGAACCTGCAGCCACTCTGGCGCAATGGCCAACTTCAATATTGCCAATGATTTTGGCACCGGCACCCAAAAGCACGCCATGACGGATTTTGGGATGGCGATCACCGCGCTCCTTGCCCGTACCACCTAAAGTCACGCCATGAAGAATCGACACATCATCCTCGATCACAGCAGTCATGCCCACAACAAGGCCAGTTGCATGATCAAGGAAAATGCCCTTGCCAATTTGGGCGGCGGGGTGAATGTCCGTCTGAAAGACTTCTGAAGAACGGCTCTGCAAATAGAGCGCAAAATCCCGCCGTCCGGCATGCCAGAGGGCATGGGCGAGACGATGCGTCTGGATGGCATGGAATCCCTTGAAATAAAGCAAAGGATCGATCAGGCGTGTGCAGGCCGGATCACGATCCATCACCGCCATGAGATCGGCACGAAAGGCCTGACCCAATTGTGCATCACGCCCGGTCAATTCGAGATAGGTCTGGCGGATCAGGTCGCCACTCAATTCCTGATGATCAAGGCGCGCCGCAAGTCGATGAATGATCGCACTCTCTAGAGTGGGATGATTTAGAATATTGGACAGAACAAAGCCTGCCAGTTCTGGCTCCTGACGCAGAACCTCCTCAGCCTCGATTCTGAGGCGCGAGAGGACGGGATCAACATCTCCCAGTCCGATAATTTCCGCGCTCTGCATCTGAACCATTCGTTGCTCCTTCAAGCCCTCTTATAGCATCAAGGACCGCTTGCCGATATGGAGATTGTGCGCGCTCAATCAAGTGCCGCTGATCAAGGCCGCTGGGTCAGAAACTCCAGCACACCTTGCTTATAGACCTTGTCACCAACCGCAAGATTGTGGTCACGTCCAGGAATATCAAGCACTTTGGCATTGGGAAGCAGCATAGAGAGCTTGACCGGATCCCCGGCTATTGGATCCTTTGTGCCTATGGCAATCAGCACCGGCGAGGTAATTTGGGCGGCCTGCTGCGGCGATAAAGTCTGGCGCGAGCCCCGAATACAGGCGGCCAGAGCCTTTAAATCGCTTTTGGTTGCCTCTGCGAAAGCTCGAAACATGCGTTGCTGTGGGTCGATCAAGACATCGAGCGAGGGCACTTCCATTGCATCGGCTATGCCCAGGGGCAGACCAACCCCCTCAACCAGATGATGGCCAAGGCCGCCCAGAATGGCTGAGCGCACGCGATTGGAATGCGCCAGAGCCAGAAAGGCTGTGATCCGCGCGCCCATGGAATAGCCCATCACATCTGCCCTTTCGATGCCGATATAATCCATCAAACGGCGGGCATCCTCAGCCATCAGACTGGTCGCATAATCGGCAGGATCATACAGCTTGTCGCTCTGGCCATGGCCACGATTGTCGAGTGCAATGACGCGGCGCCCGGCCTCGGTCAAGGTTTTGATCCAGAGCGTATTGACCCAATTGACAGCATGGGTTGAGGCAAATCCGTGAATGAGCACAATGGGCTCGTGGAGATCGGGCCCCGTGGGGCGCTGATCGACAAAAGCGAGCCGAACGCCATTGGAATTGAAAAATTGCAGCATCAGCGATCCTGAACCTGTTGAACTGAGCATGGGCCCAAAGCCGGAGGGTTTGGCGGACGGTATATTTTACCTCTACCCAAAAGCTTGCAGCTTTAATATGGTGCAGCGCACATTTTCTTTGGAGCCAGCATGGCCGAACATTCCACGCCTCATTTTCACAACCAGCCGGGTCTGGCGAGCATTCGCGTTGGGGCCCGCGAATTCATGTGCATTGGCGCTTTGCCGCCGTTTGATCATCCGCATATTTACATTGATATGGGCGGCGATGATGAGACGATCTGCCCCTATTGCTCGACGCGCTATATTTTTGATGCGAAACTGCATGGCCATGCAGATCCCTCGGATTGTGAATATCAAGGCCAGAGTGCGGCCTGATATTCATCAGCCCAAGGGCTGCGCTCATGGCTGAGACTTCTTTACATGCCGTGATTGCCGGGGCTGGCCCAACAGGGCTGACAGCCGCTCTGGCTTTAGCGCAAGCAGGCTGGCGCGTCAGCGTGATTGAACAAGCACCTGTCATGGATGAAGTGGGGGCAGGATTACAGATCCCTCCCAATGCCAGCCGTATTTTGCAAAAGCTCGGCGTGATGGATCATTTACGCCCGCTCGCCAGTGAGCCTGCTGCATTACATATTCGCAGAGGCCGTGATGGCGCTGTGCTCGCCCGCCTGCCCTTAGGTTCGGATGCGATCAAACGCTGGGGAGCGCCCTCGCTTGTGGTGCATCGCGCCGATTTGCAAAGGGCCTTGCTGGAATCCATCGCGCTGAAACCTCAGATCAGCGTGAAGACCGGCACACGGATTATGGGTTTTTCGCAGCAGGCAGATGGCATTGCGATTGGCGCCAAAATGGGGCTTATATCGATCAAGCTTCAGGCAGATCTGTTGATCGGCGCGGATGGTTTGCGCTCTTTATTGCGAGAGCGGCTCAATCTTGTGCCGCAAGATCAGCCGCATTATTCGGGCCGAATTGCCTGGCGCGCTTTACTGCCCGCAGATGAGGCACCCGATTTTGCCAAATCGGCGCTGACACATCTCTGGCTCGGTTCAAAAGCACAT
>OMIJ01000261.1 GCA_900299065.1 Hyphomicrobiales bacterium | reverse complement strand
GTCAAACATGCCCTTGTTGACGCGAGCGCCCTTCTGTGCGCCAAAGTACTTCCGGGCGGCTTCGGCTTCCTTCATCTGGTCTTGCGCTGGTGTCTGAGCCATCACGCCTCCTCAGCCCTTGTTCACGGTGACCTTGGCGTGCCGCTTGCCCAGCGTCTTGCCAAGCCGGGGCGTCGTGCGCGTAAAACAAATCTGCACCAGCGGGCGCGCCCGCTCATCGGGCGCTCTCATCACGTCAGTGGCTTGGCTCAGCCAAATACAAATTGGCTGGCGCCCGACGAGCCTGCGTCGGATACAGCTTTGCGTGATCGCATTCTTGTTTGCTTGCTCGCCCTTGAGGGAAGGTTGGCGGGTCGCGAGCCTGAGCCGGGCGCGCTCGAATGGCCCAAAATTGTCGGTTGCTATCAGCAAATCTGGGATTGGATCTCGCAATCCGTCACACTCAAAGACGGGCGCCCGCTCTCGGGTCTTTTGTTTGAAGCGCTCTTGGCCGATGAGCTGGCCATGCTGCGTGAAAATCTGACATCCCCTGTTTTTGATGCCAGGCCTTTTGATCAGGCCCGCAGCCGGTTGACGCTCCTGTGCCTCTCACCCCAGCGCCCAAGCGAGCCAAATTTATAAACTTATTGTTTGTCTCAGCCTTGGTCTTGTCACACTCACGCCCCATATCTGGGGTGTGGATTGCTTCACTCTAGCAAGCAATCCCTAGGGAGACCTCGATGAATTCCGATGAACGCCAGATTTTGAATGGTTTGTTCGAGCGTACACGCGCAGCCTCAGCTAATCCGCGCGATGCGGAGGCCGAAGCCTTCATTGCTCAAAATGTGCAAGCTCAGCCTCATGCGCCTTATGTTCTGGCGCAAGCCGTCCTCGTTCAAGAGCAGGCGCTACAAGCCGCTGCCGCTAAAATCGAGGAATTGGAGGCCAAAAACCATGAATTGGAAGATCGCCTGAAAGCCGGGGCCTCCAGTTTCCTCGGCGGAGTTGCCTCGCCCTTTGCAGCAAATGGCACGCGCGCTTCTGTGCCCCCCGTTCCTGCACCGGCAGCTAATACCGGCTCTGCCTGGGGTCGCACCTCTGTCCCCTCTGTCCCACAAGCCATGACACCCGCGCCCATGCAGTCGGCCGCACCAGCTCAAGCGGCTAATAGCGGTGGCTTTTTAAAAGGAGCTCTTTCAACGGCTGCCGGTGTGGCGGGCGGTGTTTTGCTCGCCAATTCCATTTCGAGCCTGTTCTCGGGGCATAATAATACCTCAGCCTTTGGCTCAGGTTTTGGTGGTCCTGCCATCACAAATCATGACTCGCCACTTGATCATAAGCCCGATCCTCAACTCACTCCTGCCTCTTACACAGAGCCGCAAGTTGACAGTGACAGCTATGGGAATGGCTGGTCCTCAGACGATGATATGACCGAGGCCTGATCGGTCTTTAACTTGCAATCAAAAGAGAAAGGCCGTCCGGCGATCGGACGGCCCCTCCTGTCAGCTCTGTTGCGAGCCTGCCCGAGGATGTTGACGCACATCCGCGGGGATTTCACTAAGCTAAATCACAATCACGCGAGCGCCCACGCGGGTACGATTATAAAGATCGATCACATCTTCATTCATCATGCGTATGCAGCCCGAGGATACATTTTGTCCAATGGTCTCAGGCTCATTGGTGCCGTGAATGCGATACATGGAAGAACCCAGATATAGCGCACGTGCTCCCAAAGGATTATCCGGTCCGCCCTCCATATGACGGGGCAAATCGGGGCGACGGCGCAACATTTCGGGCGGGGGTGTCCAATCAGGCCATTCGGCCTTGCGGCTGACATGTTTCACGCCTGACCATTCAAATCCGGGGCGACCCACGCCAATGCCATAACGCATGGCCTTTCCATCCCCTATGACCAGATAGAGAAAATGCTGCGGCGTATCGACAATGATCGTGCCAGGGGCTTCGTTGCGACTATAACTCACCAATTGCTTGTAGAACCTTGTGTCGAGCTGTCGCTGAAGTCCGGCCTGTGGCGGTGTTGCTCCATAGGTCCCGGAGGCAGGGCCTTGGCTTCTGCTCATAGGGGCTGTCTCAGGAGCATAAAATTCTGGCTGTTCAGGTCTGTTATTCGTCCAGCGACGAGGTTGAGCTGGCTTTGAGCCCTCGATTAAAAATTCGATCAAACCGCCCCCCATATTGGAAGCTGCGGTCTGAACGGGCCTTTGGTCCATAGAAGGTTGAGGGCGGTAATATTCTTGGCCCAAACTTGGGCCCATCATAAAAATGACTCCGCCCAAAACGAGCGTGGACCGCGCAAGAAACTGTTGCATGGAAACTCCGAACCGGTCTCTGGCGCCTCAAATCGGCCACCAGCTTCAATAAATTTGCTTCAATGGACCAATCTTAGCGCAATTTGGCGGGTTCGGCAGAAAGGAACAATTTGATGGTTATTGAAGGCTTATTGTTAATTTTAGCCAGTTAACCCTGATTTTGGTCCTGTCCGGCTCCCGGATCAGACTTATCGGCTTAGGCGTTCACCTTGCTGAAGAAAAATCATCGCAAGGGGCTCTCAGGCTTGCTAGATCAGGAATGAAAGGGTCAAAGGGCAGCTATCAGGCCCAAGGACCGAATGGGCGCTCGAGCGCCAAATTGAGGATGTGACGTGAACACGACCCCGAGAGTGAGTGAAGCGACCTTGGATGAGAGGCGGGATCTGCTCCTGAGCCATCTGATATCGGCAGGTTATGAGCGCGCCGAGCCTGCCATTCTTCAGCCAGCCTCAGTCTTTCTCGATCTGTCGGGAGAGGAAATCCGCTCGCGTTTGTTTCTGACGTCTGATCATGCAGGCCATGAGCTGTGCCTGCGCCCTGAATATACAATTCCGGTCTGCAAGGATTATTTGGCCTCGGCTTCACGTGGGCAACCAATGGGCTTTTCTTATCTTGGCAAAGTCTTTCGTTCACGTCCGCAGACCAGCGGTGAATCGACCCAGGCGGGCATAGAAAGTTTTGGTCGCATGGATCGCGAGGCGGCCGATGCGGAAGTCCTGACCTTGGCCCTTGAGGCAGTCCTGGTTGCTGGCGGCCCCAAATTATCGGTGACTTTGGGCGATCCGGGTTTGTACAGCGCTTTATTGGAAGCTCTGTCTCTGCCAGCTGTCTGGATGCGGCGTATACGTCGTGGTCATGCGCGGGGTCAGACACTGGCTAGAATTTTTGCCACCAGTGCCAATGGCTCAAGTGCCGATCATTCCGGCGTGTTGGCAGCTCTCGAAGGCGTCGATAAATCGGGCGCTTTGGCTTTGGTTGAAGATCTATTGTCGATTGCCGGTATTTCGACTGTTGGAGGTCGCAGTGCGAGTGAAATCGCCGAGCGCTTTCTAGAGCAATCTGCTTTGAATGCGGCTGCGGGAGTGAGTGTTGAAAAACGCCAGATCATCGAACGCTTCCTTGCCATTCAGGGTGATCCTGATCAATCATCTGCACAGATCAGAGCGCTCTTTCAAGATGCGGGATTAAATCTCTCCGCAGCACTGGATGGCTTTGATGCGCGTTTGGGCTTTATGGCAGCGCGTGGCCTTGATGTGGGCGCCATGCGTTTTAATGCAGATTTTGGCCGTAATATTGATTATTACACCGGCTTTGTGTTTGAGGCGCATGATCCCAATCGCGCCAATGGTCGCGCCATCATTGGTGGCGGTCGCTATGATCGCCTGATGGCCATGCTGGGCGCGACAGTCGAAATTCCGGCGGTCGGCGCAGGCATTTGGTGTGATCGTCTCTTTGCAGATCAGAACGGATCGGTGTGAACATGACAAGCAAGGATAATTTTGTCATCGCCGTTCCTTCTAAAGGGCGGCTGCAAGAAAATGCCGCAGCCTTTTTTGCGCGCGCTGGCCTGCAGCTCGTGCAAGGACGTGGTGTGCGCGATTATCGCGGCACGATTGCGGGCATGGCAGGTGTAGAAATCGCGTTTTTGTCGGCATCCGAGATTGTCTCACATCTTGCCTCTGGCTCCGTGCATATGGGTGTCACTGGCGAGGACCTTATTCGCGAAAATGTGCTCGATGCCGATGCGCGTGTTGAGATTCTCACCCCATTGGGCTTTGGTCATGCCAATGTGGTTGTCGCTGTGCCGCAGGCCTGGATTGACGTCAAGACCATGGCCGATTTGGAAGATGTCGCCTCTGCCTTTCGCGCGCGGCGTGGTGCGCGCATGCGTGTGGCTACCAAATATATCAATCTAACCCGCACTTATTTCGATCAGATGGGTGTTGCTGATTATCGCATCGTTGAATCTCTTGGCGCGACCGAAGGCGCGCCTGCAGCCGGTCAGGCCGAGATCATTGTTGATATCACAACTACGGGTGCAACACTCGCCGCCAATGCGCTCAAAGTGCTGGAGGATGGAATCATCCTGCGCTCTGAGGCCAACCTCGTTGCTTCCCTGAATGCCGCTTGGACCGATGTCACGCGGGAAACTGCAAGGCGGATTCTCTCTCGAATTGCTGCGGAAGAAGATGCGCGTACCTCGCGGCAAGTAAGGGCCTTTATCGCGGGACCCAGAGCACGGTTGATTGAAGATGCAGCCAAAACTTTTGCCGCCCGCGCGCCATTTGGAACAAATGCCGATGGCCCGCTGACCTTGATCTGCCCCAAGGCAGGTGTGCCTGCACTCGCCGATTGGCTAGTGATGCAAGGCGCCGAGCATGTGACAGTGGAGACGCTGGATTATATTTTCGGAGCGCGCAATCCGCTGTTTGACAAGCTGATCGCACGTCTTCCCTGATTATAAGGCGGGGGCAAGGCTTGCGCGAACTGAAGCCTTGCCGCTCTCGTTTTGCAACATTCAGCCTTGCAGCGCTTCAAGTCCCGCGCGCGCGACTTGTGCATCTTGCGAGGATTGAACGCCTGACACGCCAATCGCTCCAAGGAACTGTCCATCGACGACAATCGGTAATCCGCCTTCAACTGGAGTGACGCCTGACAAGCTCATGATCGCAACACGGCCACCGGCAACAGCATCTTCCAGCACCTTTGAAGGGCGCTTGAACATGATGGCTGTGCGCGCCTTTTCAACTGCAATCGTGGAAGATGCCTTTTGAGTTCCGTCAAGGCGTTCCAAATAGACCAGATGGCCACCATCATCGACAATCGCAATCACGACAGACCAGCCTTGGGCCTTGGCTTCGGCGCGCGCAGCCGCAGCCATTTTGTGGGCATCATCGATGGAGAGAACAAGTTGCGTATACACGTGAAATTCCTCTTTTAGGGGTGCCCGCAGGCAGGGCTCTACTATAGCCGCAATCGACAAAATCCACCAAATGAGGTCTTAAAGGCCTGTTGATGAGAGGGTCTATTCAGCCTGTGTGAGATTGCCGCACAGCGCCATCAGGGAATCGATCCGCTCGAGCTTGTCCAGGCTCAGGACCTGGCTGATAATCTGTTCCTGGCGTCGCTTGCTGATAATTGATTGGGTCAGGCGATCAAACTTTTCAACAACAGCGCTCTCCTCCAGCAGGCCTGTGGAATGTCCCGGCGCATAATCGACTTGCGTGCGATGAATAGTGCCGTCTGTGAGCAAAACTTCAATGGCGCAGGGATAGGATAAGGGTGCGCGCAGATTGAGGGCTGGATCAACCCGCATTTGGCCTTTGGCCATGAGATCAACAATGGCCGGTTGCAACCAGCGCTCATGGTCATAAGAGCGCATGGTCAATGTGCCATCCATGAGGCCAATAGCAGCAAGAAAATAAAAACTGTGATCAGCCGCCTCGCGGGAGTCTGGATGACGGCGCGCAGGATCGCTTTGTTGTTCATGCACCATGGGATAATCAGCCATAATGACATCAAAGCGCTCAATATGATCTATGCGTCCGCCCAGCAGGTGATGCATTTTAATGGCGGCAGCAGTTTCCGCTTGTCCTGTTGCAAGACAGGGAAAAGCTTTCACATAGGCCTGTTCAATCGCAAAGGGTGCGCTGAAAGCTTGCGTGAGATATTGAAGATCTGCATCTTTGCGAAACAGACAGGCAAGACCATCCTCATCTTCATAGATGGCTTGTGGTCCGCTCATCCCTCCAGCAGCCAAAAGCGCAGCCAATACGCCTGATTGCGCAATGAGTGGATTAGCGAGAAATTTGGCAGCTGTGATATGGCCGCGGCGCACCAGTCTGGGCGTAGCCGAGCGCATCGCGCCCAAAGCGAGTGCTTCACTCAATTGAGTCTCATCGAGCGCCATCAGCAGGCCCGACATGGCCGCCGCGACAAGGCCGGAGGCGCTTGTGCCGTCCCATTGATTATGCGAATCGAAGAGAAAACGCATACGGGCGAATATGTCATAGCCCAGCACAATCGCGCTCAGTACGTCGCGCCCGCTGGCGCCATAGGCCTCGCCCATGGCCAGAGCCACAGGGATATTGTCGCTGGGATGACCTGCAATGCGCAGGCCCTGTTTCGAAACACTCAAGGTGAAATCATTGAGATCGAGATAGCGAACCAAAATCTCGTTTGCTAAAACGGCCTGCAAGACAGAGGTTTTTTGTGCCGTGCCGATCAGCGTGGCTTGCTCGGCGCCACCCAGGGCCTCAAGTGCTTTGAGGACATGGCGAACTTCCGGCTCCTCTTGCGTAATCAGGGCGCAGCCGATCGAGTCCAGCACCAGCAATTTGGCTTGCTGGCAAATGTCCTTGGGCAGAGCAGCGGGATCAAAACTGCGCAGGCTTTGCGCCAATTGATAGAGCAGGGGGGCGGATTTCATAGGCGGGCCGTTTCCTTTGGATGGCTGTGTTTTTTAGCAGTTTAGAGCCGGATGTCTGGCTGAACAATGGTGCGTGCCTGCTGTTGAGAGATGACAAGGCCAAAGGGCTAGCTTAGCCTTCTGGCAAAGGGGCGGCCATGGAGGCTCAAGAGTGCAGCAAGTTTCGGACATCAGGCTTGAGGGCAGATGTGCTCTGGTGACAGGCGCAGCAGCAGGGCTTGGCCGCGCTATGGCGCTGGCTCTGTCAAAAGCTGGCGCGGCTGTGCTCTTTGTTGATCTTGATGGCGTGAAAGCGCAAACAGCGGCTTTATCTGTGCAGGGTGTGGCGGGTGCTGGTCCCGCTCAGGGTCTGGCCTGTGACATTACCAATCTCGATCAGTGTCGCAGAGCAGTTGCAATGTGTATCGAGCGCTTTGGTGGTCTGGATATTCTGGTCAATAATGCCGGCAAGGGGCCTGTGCATGTTGAGCGGGCGGCGCAGACCTCTTCCATGAAATTCTGGCAGACGGATCCGCGCGCCTGGGCGGATGTCATCACCACCAATGTGACGGGCACTTATTTCATGAGCCATGCTGCTGCCCCGCATCTGATTGCAGCGGGTTGGGGTCGGATTGTGAATGTCACCACATCTCTGTCGACTATGCAGCGGCACATGAACTCGCCCTATGGCGTGAGCAAAGCGGCCATTGAAACAGAGACCCTGATCTGGGCACAGGATCTGGCTGGCTCGGGGGTTACGGTCAATTCGCTGATCCCCGGCGGGGCGGTGGATACGGATTTTGTCAGCGCCCCGACACGAGCCGATATGGCCGCGACGGGTCGCAAAATACTGCAGCCCGATGTGATGATTGCGCCCATGCTCTGGCTAGCCTCCACTTTGTCTGACGAAGTCACCGCCTGCAGATTCGTTGGCAAATTATGGGATGTCAGCTTGCCGCCCGAGCAAGCGGCGGCCCAGGCCTTGGAACCGCCTGTTTTGCGCATGCCCTTGTCTCAATAGGCAAGTGGGCCAAAATAGGGGTCGCGCCGCTTGGGATGGGGCCTGCAAAAGCTGTTTTTTTGCTTGTATCAGCCGCCGCTTTTGGGCACGGTCGAACTGCCTGAGGCCCAAAATGCCTAAGTTGGTACGGGGATTTACGTGCTCACAATTCTGTTCGATGGCCTCGCCTATGGCATGCTGCTGTTCATCCTAGCTGTCGGCTTGTGCGTCACTTTGGGATTGATGAATTTCATCAATCTAGCCCATGGCGCTTTTGCTATGGCAGGGGGATATGTCACCGCCTTGCTAATGAACCGCCTCGGCGTTTCCTTCTATCTTTGCCTGCCGGCGGCTTTCCTCGTTTGTGCGCTGATAGGTGTCGTGCTTGAGCGCACACTTTACGTCCGCCTTTATGAGAAAACGCACCTCGAACAGGTTTTATTCTCGATCGGATTGATCTTTGTGGCTATGGCCAGTGTTGATTATTTCATGGGGGCCAATCCGCAAAATGTTATTCTGCCGGCAGGTCTACAGGGACGCATTGATCTTCTGGGGGCCAGTGTCGGGATCTATCGGCTCTTTGTCATTGTCATTTGCGGTCTTCTAGCTATGGGTCTGCAATATGCACTCATTCACACCCGCTTTGGCGCTCGTTTGCGCGCAGCGGTGGATGATGGGCGCGTGGCGCGTGGCATGGGCATTGATGTGGCGCGCATTTTCACCATTACCTTTGCCATAGGCTCCGGCCTTGCAGGCCTTGGCGGGGCTTTGGGCACGGGCATATTGAGCATAGATCCAGCCTTTCCGCTCAAATATATGATCCTCTTTCTGGTTGTCATTTCGGTTGGTGGCACAAGCACGATCACCGGGCCCTTCTTTGCGTCTATTCTGCTGGGCGTGGCCGATGTCACGGGTAAATATTTCATCCCCTCCATCGGCGGCTTCATCATTTACACCATAATGGTTGTGGTGCTGATCTTGCGTCCGCAGGGACTGTTCGTGCGCGGGGGATCAAAATGAGTGCCTCCCATTCCGCACAAGACATGCAACAGACTTTGCTCAAACAAGCCAGATGGAAATGGCCGGAAATCCTGTTCTGGCTTGCGCTGGCCTCGCTCTATGTTCTGTTTCCCTCCAAGCTCTCACTGCTCAGCGAAATCCTGATCCTGGCCCTTCTTGCTTTGTCGATTGATCTGGTGCTCGGCTTTGCCGGCATTGTGACATTGGGGCAGGGCGCTTTCTTTGGTCTTGGTGCCTATACTGCGGCTCTTATGGGAAAATGGGGCATGGGCACAGCGCCTTTGAGTGATCCCTTGATCGGATTAATTGGCGCGGCGCTCGTCTCTGGCCTTGTAGGATTTGCGACAAGCTTTCTGGTGCTGCGCGGCTCTGATCTCACACGTTTGATGGTGACGCTGGGCGTCGCGCTGATGATTGAAGAGCTCGCCAACAAGCTTAAATGGCTCACCGGTGGCTCCGATGGTTTGCAGGGCGTTCTCATCGCTCCCATTTTGGGCAATTGGGATTTCGACATCTTTGGCAAAGTGTCTTTCGTTTATTGCTATGTGGTCGTTTTCGTCATGTTTGTCATTGCGCGCCAATTCATGCATGCCCCCTTCGGCCTGTCCCTGCTGGCGATCAAGGGCAATCCTCTGCGCGCCAGAGCCATTGGTCTGCCGGTCAATGAGCGCCTCGTCATGGTCTATACAATTGCCGCAATGATGGCCGGTGTTGCCGGGGCCTTGCTCGCTCAGACCACGCAATTTGCCTCGCTCGATATGGTGGCTTTTCATCGCTCGGCTGATGCTCTGCTGATCCTGATCTTTGGCGGCGCGGGCTATCTGTACGGCGGCTTTGTCGGCGCCTTTGTGTTTCGTGTCATGCAGGATGTGCTGGGCAATATCACGCCGCAATATTGGCAATTTTGGCTCGGCATTGTGCTCTTGCTGCTGGTACTCTTCATCCGTGGTGGATTACTCGGCCTGTTGCGTCATTTGCGTGATCGCTATGCGCCCAATCTCATGGGCCCGCCCTCTTCATCGCGGGAGTCGTGAGCATGTCGATCGTTCTTGAAACGAAAAATCTCAGCAAATCCTTTGGCGGCCTAAAGGCGACAGACAATGTCTCCTTCCAGCTCAAAGCCGGCGCGCGCCATGCGTTGATCGGGCCCAATGGCGCGGGCAAGACCACTTTCGTCAACCTTCTTTCGGGTGTTTTGCAACCAAGCTCCGGTTCAATCTGGCTTGATGGGCAAGATATAACCAATTGGACGTCGCGCCGCCGCGCTATTTCTGGATTGGCCCGCACTTTTCAGATCAACCAGCTTTTTGTTGATCTCACACCTTTGCAGACTTTGATGATCGCGATTGCCGAACGTCAATCCTCTGGTGCGCATTTATTGCATCCAGTCGGCTCGCGGAAGGATCATGTCGAAGAAAGCGTGGAATTGCTCACCCGTCTTGGCCTTGCCGATGTGATGACACAGCGTGTGGGATCCCTTCCCTATGGCCGACAGAGATTGATTGAGATTGCCCTTGCTTTGGCTGCGCGTCCGCGCGTTCTTTTGCTTGATGAGCCTGCAGCGGGTGTTCCAGAATCAGAGCGGGGACAAATTCTGGATGTCATTGATGCGCTGCCCAAGGATGTTGCGCTTGTTTTGATCGAACATGATATGGATCTGGTCTTTCGATTTGCCAAATCCATTTCCGTTCTGGTCAATGGCGCCTTGTTCATGGAGGGCACGCCCAGCCAGATCGCCAATGATCCGCGTGTGCGGCAAGTATATCTTGGTGAGGAGGAAATTGCTCATGTCTGAGCTTCTGCGCCTCACCAAGCTCTCGGCCGGTTATGGCGAGGCGCTTGTCTTGTCAGATATTGATCTGGTGCTCCAAGAGGGTCAGTCGATGGCTTTGCTGGGTCGCAATGGCGCTGGCAAAACCACCTTGCTCAATTCCATCATGGGGCTGACTCGCTGGCGCGGTGGCTCTATCACCTGGCTGGGGCGTGATGTGACGCGCCTTCGAGCTGATCAGCGTGCCCAGGCTGGTATTGGTTGGGTCCCGCAAGAGCGAAATATTTTTAAATCACTCAGCGTTGAAGAAAATCTCACCGCCATTTTACGCCCCGGCCCCTGGACTGTGGAGCGCATCTTCGCAATGTTTCCCCGTCTTGCCGAGCGGCGCGGCAATATGGGCAATCAATTATCCGGCGGCGAACAGCAAATGCTGGCTATGGGCCGCGCACTTGCGCTCAATCCTCGCCTGCTGCTTCTCGATGAGCCTCTGGAAGGATTGGCTCCCATCATCGTAGAGGAATTGCTCGCAGCTTTGGGGCGATTGATCCGCGATGAAGGCATGTCGGTCATTCTCGTCGAACAAAGCGCCAGAAAAATTCTTCCCTTGACGGATCAAGCCCTCATTCTGGAACGCGGAAGCGTGGCTTATTCCGGAACCAGCAAGGCTTTGGCGGCTGATGAAGCCGTTATGCACTCTCTTTTGGGCGTAGCTGAACGAAAGACCGGATCTGCGTCCTGATTTTTTCCCCTCTCAATCAAGGAGTATAATATGTCACGTCATACACCCCCGTTTCGCGCAGATCATGTTGGATCAATCCTGCGCACAGAGCCGTTAAAGCAAGCGCGCGCCAAGCGCGCGGCAGGTCAAATCTCGGCTGAAGAATTGGCTGCCGTCGAAGAT
>OMIJ01000260.1 GCA_900299065.1 Hyphomicrobiales bacterium | reverse complement strand
CCACAGGTTGATCTCAATCGCATCTATCGACTTGATCGCGCCACAGGTGAGATTGGCGCATGCCAATATGGCCTGAAAGATAATTCCGTCGGCGTTACTCTATGCTATCCCCCCGGCGAAGGGGCTGGCCCACAATCCCCCAGCGAATATGGCCTGATCGCTTCGCGTCATGAAAGAGAAGCCGGCATTTTTCGCGTTGATCTGCGCACAGGCGCGATTTCAATCTGCTATGTGCTCAACGAAGCCGTGGTCTGCACCCCTCAAGCAAAATAGGAATATCTATCCATGTCTTCCGCCGATGAGGCCAAACGCAAAGCCGCCGCCAAAGCTGCCGAACTTGTTACATCCGGCATGCGCCTTGGTTTGGGCACCGGATCGACCGCCAAGCATTTCGTCGATTTCATTGGCGAAAAAGTCAAAAGCGGCATGGATCTCCTATGCGTGCCAACCTCTGAACAGACACGCCAGCAGGCTTTATCGCTTGGCATTAAGCTTACAACTTTGGACGAAACACCAGAGCTCGATCTAACGATTGATGGCGCGGATGAATTTGATCCAAGTCTGCGTCTGATCAAAGGCGGCGGCGGCGCTCTTTTGCGCGAGAAGATTGTTGCAGCTGCATCCAAGCGCATGATCGTGATTGCCGATCGCTCCAAACAAGTCTCAGTACTGGGCCAATTTCCTCTGCCTATTGAAGTCATCCCCTTTGGACTTGAAGCAACCAAGCGGCGCATTCAAAAGGTGATTAGTGCTGTTGGTATGCGCGGTTCACCCAAATTGCGCCTCAATGCCAAGGGTGAAACCTTCATCACGGATGAAGGGCATTATATTCTCGATTGTCCAAGTGGATCCATTGCTTATCCGGACGCTTTGGCAAATGGCCTACAAAATATTCCCGGCGTTGTTGAACATGGCCTGTTCATAGGCCTTGCCAAAGCCATCATTGTCGCCGATCCCAATGGAGTGGACATCATCGGCGAGCTCGGCTAGTCCGGGTCATAGGGGCTACCCCAAAAGGAGATCACAGAGTGACATTTCAATTGCGATCCACAAGCGCCAAGACCTTTGCCTTCATGGCTACCCTCTTTGGGTTTGTGCTGGCCTCTGGCTCCATGCTCAATCAAGCCCGGGCCCAAGCACCCGCCCCGCAGCAAAATCAAGGCGGTCTGGCCTTGGCTGTAACGCCGCCTACTGCGGCACATCTGAGCATAGCCCATGAATTGATGCAGCAAATTGGCGCCGAACGTATGTTTGATGCCCTTGTTCCCAACATGGGCTCGCAGATTGCCAATACAATTCTGCGCACAAGGCCGGAACTCACCACAGATCTCAAGGATGTGATCGCCAAAATCTCACCCGACTTCGACAAGCAAAAGCAAGGCCTGATCGACAGCGCCGTTCTGATTTTTGCCAGAGCCATGACGGAGCAGGAATTGCGCGAAACCGTCACTTACATGAAAACACCTGCTGGCCAGAAATTTCTTGATACGCAATCACAAACAATCACCACAGTGGCATCGCTGCTGGATCAATGGAACAGACAATTATCAGTAGAAATGTTTGATCGTGTGCGTGCAGAAATGAAACTCAAGGGCCACGAATTATAAGATATTCCTGGCGCGAAAAAGCCATTTGGCTGGCGAAGGTGGCGCATGGCAGAATTTGATGTTGATCTCTTCGTGATCGGCGCGGGCTCCGGGGGCGTGCGCGCTGCACGCATAGCCGCTGGCTATGGCGCAAAGGTGATGATTGCTGAAGAGTTCCGTGTTGGCGGCACATGTGTAATCCGCGGCTGCGTGCCTAAAAAACTCTATGCCTATGCCAGTCGCTTTGCCGATGATTTCGAAGATGCGGCCGGCTATGGCTGGACGATCCCGCAAAAGCCAATCTTTGACTGGCGTAGCCTGGTGGAGGCCAAGGAGCGCGAGATCACCCGTCTATCGGGGATTTATCGTGCCAATCTTGAGCGCGCCGGCGTTCTGGTGGAAGAGACACGCGCAACGATTGAAGATGCCAATACCATTCGCCTGAGTGAAGGTGGCAGATTGATCCGGGCCAGAACCATTCTTGTCGCGACTGGCGCAACACCCATGTTAGAGCCGGACATTCCCGGCCTGCAGTTCGCAATTTCATCAAATGAAATCTTTGATCTCGAGCGCCTGCCCAAATCAATCCTGATTATAGGCGGTGGCTATATTGCAGTTGAATTTGCCAGCCTTTTGGCGCGTCTTGGCGTTCAAGTGACCATGTGCATGCGTGCCGATAATATACTGCGCGGTTTTGATGAGGATATGCGCACTGGCTTGCGCGATGCGCTGACCCATTGCGGCGTGACCTTCCACTTTAGTACTCTTCCAACTAGGATTGAAAAAGGTCTCAATGGAAAACGCGCCTTTTTCTCCAATGGCACGGAAGGCCTCTATGATGAGGTTTTGCTTGCCACAGGTCGCAAGCCACACACCAAGGGGCTCGGGCTTGGCAAAGCCGGCGTCGCACTGGATGAGAGCGGCGCGATCAAGGTTGATGAATATTCGCAAAGCTCTGTTCCCTCGATTTATGCCGTGGGTGATGTCACCAATCGGCTCAATCTCACCCCTGTTGCTATTCGCGAAGGTCATGCCTTTGCCGATACAGTTTTTGGGAACAAACCCGTCATTGTCTCGCACAAGAAAGTGCCAACTGCAGTCTTCACCACACCTGAAATCGGCACGGTGGGATTGAGCGAACTGGCTGCACGTCAGAGCCACGACATTGTCGATATCTATCAAACAAGCTTCCGGCCCATGAAAGCCGTTTTATCGGGCCGCACTGAAAAAACGATTATGAAAATCGTTGTCGATGGCAAAACCGATAGTGTTCTTGGTGTGCATATTCTGGGACATGAGGCGGGAGAAATGGCGCAATTGCTAGGCATTGCAGTGCATATGGGTGCCAAGAAAGCAGATTTTGATGCGACCATGGCAGTGCATCCCACTGCAGCCGAGGAATTGGTTACCCTGCGCACCCGCAGCGCCAGACATTCACGCTAAACGCTCAGTCAATCACAAAAGATAAACCATCAGACAAGGACATGAGATGAACATCAAGGGCAAAGCCGCCATTATCACTGGCTCAAGCTCACCTGAGGGCATTGGCGGCGAAACCGCAAAATTACTAGCCTCGCGCGGCTGCAATGTCGTAGTCAACTATGCTGGCAATAGCGCGGGCGCAGAACTCGTCGCTGCAGATTGCAAAGCCTATGGCGTTGATGTGATCATCGTAAAGGGCAATGTCGCTGAAGATGCCGATTGCGTGAACATGGTCGAACAAGCCCTCAAGGCCTTTGGCCGTCTTGATATTCTTGTCAACAATGCAGCGACCACCAAACCCATCAAACATAAAGACATGCATTTACTCGATCGCGCCGAATTCGAGCGGGTCTTTGCAGTCAATGTGATTGGCAATTATCAAATGTGCCGCGCCTCAGAAAAGGCACTCAAAGCCAATGGCGATGGCGTGATTGTCAATATTTCATCGGTTGGCGCTTTCCGGGCGGGTGGCAGTTCGATGGCCTATTGCGCCTCAAAAGCCGCAGTCAATAAT
>OMIJ01000259.1 GCA_900299065.1 Hyphomicrobiales bacterium | reverse complement strand
ATTGGCCGTGCCGTCAGACGCATTCATGACGTTGAGGGCGCCAGCTATGCGCAAAATCAAGTTAATTTTGATGTGTCCTTCCTGTTTGGCGGGCAGATTGGCGATGATGAGATGCGATTGTTTCTCATCTATGCGGCTGGCAATTTCATTGAATGCGGCCAGGACGCGCCCTTCTTTCAAATTGGCGAATATAAATATGGCAAGCCGGTGCGGGATCGGGCTGTATCTTTTGAAACGCAGATTGAGGATGCGCTAAAAATTGCCCTCATTTCGATGGACTCGACCATGCGATCCAATATTGGGGTGAGCCTGCCCATTGACATAGCCTTGTGCAGACGGGACAGCCTGCATCTGGATGTTCAATATCGCATTGATCATTCGGATGGTTATTTTCACGATTTGCGCGATCGCTGGTCCTCGGCCTTGCGGGCCGCGCATAATGGGATACCCCGCCCGCCTTATGGGAAGATAGGCTCGCACAGCTGACATCTGACCTCCATATTCGCTTGCCTGACAGGTAAATCAGGACTAATTTGACCTTGCTGGGGTGCCACTGCATGCAGGGGCTGAGATTACACCCATTGAACCTGATCTGGTTAGGACCAGCGAAGGGAGCAATGTCTGACTTTCGCCTCCCTCGTCTTTGCCCCTCAGCCTGACACGCGGCTTGTCCGTTCGGGTCGGCCTGATTGATACGGATATGAGGGAGACGATGATGAATGTTCAACCCAAAAAGGGCAGCCTGGTTCCTGAAACCGTCACTACAGGCCCGCTGACAGGCTCACAAAAAATTTATTATGAACCCAAGGGACATTCAGGTCTGCGCATTCCCTTTCGGGAAGTGACGCTGACAGACCCCAATGAACCCAAGGTTCGTATTTATGATTCCTCGGGACCCTATACGGAGTCTGATGCGCGCATAGATCTTGCCAAGGGTCTTGCAAGCTCGCGCCCCTGGCTGGCGCAACGCGCCGGACTGGAGTGCTATCAGGGTCGAAACCTTCGCCCCGAAGATAATGGCGATGCGAGCGGCGATAAGCTCGTGCCACCCTGCCCTGCCAATCGCGCGCCCTTGCGTGGCAAGGCCGGTGAACTTGTCACGCAATATGAATTTGCCAAAGCCGGAATCATCACCGAAGAAATGATCTATGTCGCGCATCGTGAAAATCTCGGGCGCGAAAAAATGCTCGATGGCGCGCTCGACAAGATTGCAGATGGCGAAAGCTTTGGTGCATCCATCCCGGCCTTTGTCACCCCTGAATTTGTGCGTGATGAAATTGCCCGCGGGCGCGCGATCATCCCCGCCAATATTAATCATCCGGAACTTGAGCCCATGATCATTGGTCGCAATTTTCTGGTGAAGGTGAATGCCAATATTGGCAATTCGGCTGTCACATCCTCCGTTGCAGAGGAAGTGGAAAAGCTCGTCTGGTCGATTCGCTGGGGCTCGGATACGGTGATGGATCTGTCCACTGGTCGCAATATCCATAATATCCGCGACTGGATTATCCGTAATTCACCTGTACCTATTGGCACAGTGCCGATCTATCAGGCTTTGGAAAAGGTCGGCGGCGATCCTCTCAAACTTGATTGGGAAGTATTCAAGGATACTTTGATCGAACAGGCTGAACAGGGCGTAGATTATTTCACCATTCATGCGGGTGTGCGCTTGCAGCATGTGCCGCTGACTGCCCGTCGTGTGACCGGCATTGTCTCGCGTGGCGGTTCAATCATGGCGCGCTGGTGTCTGGCAGGACATCGCGAAAGCTTCCTGTATGAGCGCTTTGACGAAATCTGCGACCTCATGCGCAAATATGACGTCTCCTTCTCGCTCGGCGATGGTCTGCGTCCCGGCTCGATTGCAGATGCCAATGATGCGGCACAATTTGGTGAATTGGAGACTTTGGGCGAACTGACCAAAATTGCCTGGGACAAGGGCTGTCAGGTGATGATCGAAGGGCCCGGCCATGTGCCCATGCATAAAATAAAGGTCAATATGGAAAAGCAATTGAAGGAATGCCATGAGGCGCCCTTCTATACTTTGGGGCCGCTGACGACAGATATTGCGCCGGGTTATGATCACATCACCTCAGGCATTGGCGCAGCAATGATCGGTTGGTTTGGTTGCGCCATGCTGTGCTATGTCACGCCCAAAGAACATCTTGGCTTGCCTGATCGCGATGATGTGAAGACAGGTGTCATCACTTATCGCATTGCCGCCCATGCGGGCGATCTTGCCAAGGGTCATCCTGCAGCACAGATCAGAGATGATGCGCTTTCACGGGCACGTTTTGATTTCCGTTGGGAAGATCAATTCAACCTTGGCCTCGATCCTGATACAGCGCGCTGCTATCATGATGAAACTTTGCCCAAGGATGCCCATAAAGTGGCGCATTTCTGCTCGATGTGCGGACCCAAATTCTGCTCTATGAAGATTTCGCAGGATTTGCGCAATGATGCCTCGGCTCTGCTGGATAATGAAAAGGCAGCTTTGGCGGGCATGGCAGAAAAGAGCAAGGAATTTTTGGAGAATGGCGGCAAGCTCTATCTCAAGAACTGACAAGAGCGCGTGGCTTGGGCTCTGACAAGCCACGCATTTGACTTCTCTTCGGCTGCTCATCACAAAGGATCAGCATGACCATGGCTGGCTTGAACTCCAATCACCAAAAACGCCTAACACACACAGTTCTTTTGAGTGCATCCGCACGCATCACAGCAAGTGCGATCAGCCTTTGTCTTGCCACAGGGACTCTCTGGGCACAAAGCCCACCTATACGCATTGGCGTATTAGGCGATATGTCTGGCTATTCAATGGAGATTGGCGGACCTGGCTCAACTTTGGCTGTGCGCATGGCCATTGAAGATCACAATAATAAAGCTGCGGGACGTGCCATTGAAGTTCTCGATGCTGATATGCAGAACAAGCCCGATCTAGCCGCGCAGATTGCTCGGCGATGGTATGATGTCGATAAGGTCGATGTCATCACCGATTTGCCTAATACGCCCGTGGCTCTTGCCGTCGCCAAGCTGGGCGCAGAAACCAAACACATCACTTTGGTAACAGAAGCCGCCACCACAGATTTAACTGGCGCACAATGCGCACCAACAACAGTGCATTTTGCCGATGACACCAATGCCGTTGCCTCCGGCACGGCCAAGGCGCTGAGTGAACAGGGCATGAAGAGCTGGTATTTTCTCACCGCCGATTTTGGTTTTGGCCTGTCGATGGAAGCCTCGGCGCGCAAGGTGATTGAGGCCTCTGGTGCCAAAGTAATTGGCAGTGTGCGCCATCCCCTTGCGGCTGCCGATTTCTCATCCTTTTTATTGCAGGCGCAGGCCTCAAAGGCAGATGTGATTGCGCTGGCCAATCTAGGATCTGATACGACAACGGCGATCAAGCAAGCGGCAGAATTCGGCATATCCGGCGGGCCACAACAAGTGGCAGGTTTGTTGATGCTGATCAGCGATATTAAAGCGCTGGGCCTGAATGTTGCCAAAGGCCTCTGGGTGACAGAGAGCTTTTATTGGAGCAGCAATGAAAAAACACGCGCCTTTGCGCAACGTTTTGCGGCGCGCAATTCAGGCAAAATGCCAACCAAGGCGCATGCCGCCAATTATGCGGCTGTAACGCATTATCTCAATGCCGTGGATGCGGCCGGCACGACGGAGACAAAGGCTGTAATGGCGCAAATGCGCAATTTGCAGATTGATTATTTTGGTCGGCCGGCAAAATTGCGCGCTGACGGTCGCGTGATTTATGACCTTGATCTCTATCGCGTCAAAGCGCCCGAACAATCAAAAGGGCCTTATGATTTTTATGATCATATTCGCACGATCAAGGCTGAAGAGGCTTTTCTACCCTTGGGAGCCGGCGGCTGCACTTTGGGTCAATAGACCAATCGACTTTGCAAACAAAAAAGGCCGCATCTCTGCGGCCTTTCTTAACTGATGATCGATTTATTTGAAGCGCTCGTTTGCCCATTTTGCGACGTAATCATAAAGGTTCTTTGTCGCATTGGAATAGGATTGACCTGTGATTTTCGAGCAAGCCTCGCAAGGCGTTTGACCATGCACAGCCCCTTCAATCACAACAAAGTCCTTATCCTTGCTGGCTGCCACATCGTAATGGATTTCATTATCTGCGATGAAATAATGACCGCCCATGGCTGTGACCAGAATAGGTACAGTGATCTGCTTCAAGGCACAGGGAGTCGAATTATTGGCAGAACACCAATCAAT
>OMIJ01000258.1 GCA_900299065.1 Hyphomicrobiales bacterium | reverse complement strand
TTGCACGGGCGTGGCAGATGTATGCGCAATTCTGAATCCGCTTATTGAAAAGGGTTTGACAAGCAGAGATCGGCTCTTCGAAGAAGACGAGCCTATTCCTGCGCCCGCCGAGCCTTTATGGGATGAGCTTGACCTATTCGGTAATCCGCCTGCCGCAATGTCCGAGGCAGGGCATGAATTTGATGAAGAGCCAGCGGCTCATTACAAGCCGCCGGATCATAAGACCTCGATAACTCATTCTGAGTTGTCTTTACGAGATCACATTCTCAAACTGCTCAGTCCGTCTCCTGTGTCGATTGATGAATTATTGCGCTTGGCAGAGGCGCCGGTGCACACCGGTCAAGCACTTTTATTCGAGCTCGAACTTGAAGGACTTATTCATCGTCATCCCGGCAATCTTGTGTCGATGAATCCTGAATGGCAAACAGAATTTAAAGAAAAGTGAGTTGGCAGAAGATCAGTCCAGTCTGATCGGCAAATGCGGATTAAAAGCTTTGCGCCCGGCTGATCGCTCTGCTTCCGTACGCGCAATCGCCAGCAAATAGGCCAGCACATCAAGTTTGGCTGATCTTGCCATATGCCCCAACTCAGTTGTCATTTGTGCAATATAAACGGCCACATCTGCTGAGCCTTGTGGGGCTGCTCCTGTACTCTCTTCAGCCTCCATCTTCTTTAAGCTTGAACCATGAATTGATTTGCGGCGCGCCGCTGCGCCTGAAAAATTTCGTTCACGCATCTTGTGCCCCCTGCGGGTAACGCAGACTGATGGAAACACCCATCTGATTTAACTATAAGACAACTATTGCAATGCAGAAGTAAAAAATTAAAACCTTAAGTTGTATACTCTTTTTATCTGCCAAAGGGGCAAGATCTGGCGCTTGTCGATCAAAAGGTTTGATAATTTACCAATGACTTAAGCGCAAAGCGGAATGATTCTGGGCAGGCTTTGTGTCACTTCTCATTCAGGCTCATTATCAGCTTACAACCCGTAATATGTTTGCCAAGCCAAAAATGAGGACGTGTTGATATTGTGATCGCCATCAAGCTCGGGCTCACCCTCTTTCTAGAGGCTGAGGCAAGAGCGAAGATCAAGATGTGGTTTCGCGCGATTTATTGAGATGGATTGGCCTGGTCCTGCGCGAGGCGGGCAAGGCGATCCAGTGCGCCTTGCAAAATATAGGCAGCTGCCATGCGATCGACAATTTCGGCGCGCTTGGCACGCGACACATCCTGTTCGATCAGACTGCGCTGAACAAAGGCTGTCGACAATCTCTCATCCCAAAAGACGGCAGGCAAATCTGTGAGCTTGGCCAGATTATTTAGAAAGGCTTTAGTAGATTGGACACGCGGTCCCTCGGATCCATCCATATTGAGAGGCAAGCCGACGACAAAGGCTTCCACGCCATGCTTGTGTGCGAGGTCGATTAATCTTTGGGCATCCTGGGTGAATTTGACCCGCTTGATGGTTTCCAGGGGCGTTGCAATCCGCCGCTCGACATCGCTGAGCGCCAGACCAATCGTCTTGGTTCCCAGGTCAATGCCAATCAGCCGCGCATGATGTGACAAGCGTGATTGGAGCTGATCAAGTGTGAGGATAAGGGCGCCCATGGCAGGGCGATAGCATGATCAGCATGCACTGTCGCTAGTCATCTGCGCTCCATTGCATCTTATGCGCACTGAATGCTATATGCCTGCAGGACGAGTTTATCTTTGGAGTACCAATGTCGGTTGATCAGGCCAATGTCCGCCGCATCGCCAGGCTGGCACGCATTGCAGTTCGTGATGAGGAGCTGCCCCATCTGGCACAAGAGCTCAATGCCATGCTTGCCTTTGTGGAAGAACTGAACGCTGTTGATCTGGGCAATGCGGAGCCCATGACATCTGTTTTGCCGATGCAAATGAAAATGCGCCAAGACGTGGTGGGCGATCATGCCGGTCCAGAAATTGTCACCGGCAATGCACCCATCAGTGAAGATCATTTCTTCCTCGTGCCCAAGGTGATCGAATAAGGCTTGCGCACTTAACACCGATCCTGCAGCGATTTCTCACAAATAGTAGATGAAGATGACCCAGCCCGTTGATCTGACATTGGCCCAAGCTCGCGATGCCCTGCATGCTGGCAAGATCTCCGCTGTTGAGCTGACCAAGGCGCATCTGGCCGCAATGGAAAAGGCCAGCGCCCTGAATTGCTATGTCGCCACCACACCTGATCAGGCGCTGGCCATGGCGCAGCGTTCGGATGCACGCTTTGCCAGCAAGGATGCTGGCCCGCTGGAGGGCATTCCCCTCGGCATCAAGGATCTTTATGCGACCAAAGGCGTACATACGCAGGCCTGCAGTCATATACTCGATGGCTTCAAGCCCGATTATGAATCCACCGTTACCTCGCATTTGTGGCGCGATGGGGCGATTATGCTGGGCAAGCTCAATATGGATGAGTTCGCCATGGGCTCGTCCAATGAGACATCTTATTATGGTCCCGTCGTTTCGCCCTGGCTGCCCAATGGCTGGACACAAGATCAGGCCCGCAAAGCTTTGTCGGGAGATAAAAAGGGTCTGCTCGTGCCAGGCGGATCTTCTGGCGGCTCAGCGGCTGCGGTGGCAGCACGCCTTTGCTTGGGCGCTACAGCGACAGATACTGGCGGATCCATTCGTCAGCCCGCCGCTTTCACCGGTACCGTTGGAATTAAACCAACCTATGGGCGCTGTTCGCGCTGGGGCATAGTTGCGTTTGCCTCTTCGCTTGATCAAGCCGGTCCGATTGCCCGTACGGTTCAGGATTGCGCCATTATGCTGCGCTCCATGGCCGGTCATGATCCGCGGGATGCCACCAGCTTTGATGCGCCAGTCCCTGATTATGAAAAGTCCGTAGGCGCATCGATCCGCGGCAAGAAGATCGGTATTCCGCGCGAATATCGTATCGAGGGCATGCCAGCCGAGATTGATCGGCTGTGGAACCAGGGCATTGATTGGCTGCGCGCAGCCGGCGCCGAGATTGTCGATATCTCGCTTCCTCATACGCGCACGGCTCTGCCGGCTTATTATATTGTCGCGCCAGCCGAGGCCTCGTCCAATCTCGCGCGCTATGATGGCGTACGTTATGGCCTGCGCGTTCCAGGCAAAGACATTACAGATATGTATGAGCAGACCAGAGCCAAAGGCTTTGGCAAGGAAGTCCGGCGCCGCATTATGATTGGCACCTATGTGCTTTCGGCGGGCTATTATGATGCTTATTATGTCCGGGCACAGAAGATCCGCACCCTCATAAAGCGTGACTTTGAACTTGCTTATGCCAATGGCGTTGATGCAATCCTGACACCGGCCACGCCTTCTGCTGCCTTTGGCATTGGTGAAAAAGGCTCGGCTGATCCAGTCGAAATGTATCTGAATGATGTCTTCACTGTTACGGTCAATATGGCAGGCCTGCCAGGTCTTGCTGTGCCAGCAGGACTTTCTTCGGGCGGCTTGCCCTTGAGTCTGCAATTGATCGGTCGTCCCTTTGATGAGGAGACTCTGTTTTCCATCGCCGAGGTGATCGAGAGATCGGCCGGACAAATTCAATTGCCAAAGCCCTGGTGGGAATGAGCAGGCAATTTGAGAGCCACAGAAGGCTCAATCTGGCCTTTGGCCAGGACTAACCCGCCCGATTGGGCTCATGAGATGTGAACGGACGCTCGCATGACTACGCAGACCAAATCTTCTGAGGCCAACAAGCCTTCCAAGCTGATCAAGGGCGCTACCGGCGATTGGGAAATCGTAGTTGGCATGGAGATCCATGCGCAAGTCAGTTCCCAATCGAAGCTCTTCTCTGCGGCTTCGACCGAATTTGGCGGTGCGCCCAATGCTCATGTCTCTCTGGTTGATGCCGCTATGCCCGGTATGTTGCCAGTGATCAATGCAGAATGCGTCGCTCAGGCCATACGCACCGGTTTGGGGCTGAAAGCCAAGATCAATAATCGCTCTGTTTTCGACCGGAAGAATTATTTCTATCCTGATCTGCCGCAGGGCTATCAGATCAGCCAATTTAAGCACCCGATTGTGGGTGAGGGCGAAGTGGTCGTCGATGTGACCCCCACTGAACAGATCATTGTTGGCATTGAGCGCCTGCATCTGGAGCAGGATGCGGGCAAGTCGCTGCATGATCAATCTCCCACGGACAGCTTCGTTGATCTCAATCGCTCAGGCGTTGCCTTGATGGAGATTGTCTCAAAACCGGACATTCGTTCAGCTGAAGAAGCCCGTGCTTATGTGACCAAGCTTAGAACCATACTGCGCTATCTTGGCACTTGTGATGGCAATATGGAGCAGGGCAGTCTGCGGGCAGACGTCAATGTTTCCGTCCGCCGCCCCGGTGGTCCGCTGGGGACACGTTGCGAGATCAAGAACGTCAATTCCATTCGCTTCATCGGCCAGGCGGTTGATGTTGAGGCGCGCCGCCAGATCGGCATTCTCGAAGATGGTGGAAAGATTGATCAGGAAACGCGTCTGTTTGACCCTGCCAAGGGAGAGACACGTTCTATGCGCTCCAAGGAAGAGGCGCATGACTACCGTTATTTCCCTGATCCTGATCTCCTGCCGCTCGAGTTTGATCAGGCCTATGTTGATCAATTGGCTTCTCATCTGCCCGAATTGCCCGATGATAAACGCTCACGCTTCATGCGTGATTATGGCCTGACCGGCTATGATGCAGGCGTTCTTGTGATGGAGCGGGCCTCGGCAGATTATTACGAAGCCGTTGCGAAGGGCCGTGATGCGAAGCTCGCCGCCAATTGGGTCATTAACGAATTGTTTGGTCGTCTGAACAAGGAAGGCCTCGATATCGAGACCTCACCAGTCTCTGCCCAGCAATTGGGTGCGATCATCGATCTGATTTCTGATGGCACCATTTCAGGCAAGATCGCAAAGGATCTGTTCGAAATTGTCTGGAGCGAAGGTGGAGATCCTCTGGCGCTGGTGGAAGCGCGTGGCATGAAGCAGGTGACCGATACAGGTGCGATTGAGGCCGCAGTTGAAGCCATCATCGCAGCTAATCCTGACAAGGTTGCTCAGGCTCAGGCCAAGCCCACAATGCTAGGATGGTTCGTTGGACAGGTGATGAAACAGACCGGCGGCAAGGCGAATCCGCAGGCTGTGAACGACCTTCTGAAGGCCAAACTCGGTATCTGACTCCACTAAATTCGAATCACTTGATTCGTGCAATTGCGCGATTTCGCTCCCGAGGCATTCCTCGGGAAGCATTTTTTTGTCTCTTTTTGAAAATTTTTTTTGAAGTGTTGCATTTTTTTTCGAGCGCATTTTGAGGCTCTCATCAAGATGCATTTTCTGGCTTGCCTTCAGGGCCTCTGATGTTCGGATTTTTCCGCAGTATGGGCGAGCGATCCGTCAAGCCTCTGTGGCCAAAGCAAGGAAGCGAGGCTTGGGTCAAATCTGGCTCAATTTTTGAGATTTTCAAAATAATCGTGCATTACCATGTGATGAGCTTTCCTGTCATCATGACTCAAACGTGTGATCTTTACATTAGATTCCATTTCAACAAAAATATTCGCCCAGAA